>CAIXSE010000675.1 GCA_903921965.1 uncultured Thermoleophilia bacterium
CGACGAGGTCGTGATCACCGCCCTCGACCACGAGGCCAACCGCGGGCCGTGGCTGCGGCTCGCCGAGCGCGACGTGGTGGTCCGCGAGGTCCCGGTGGACCTCGCCACCTGTACGCTCGACTGGGACGCCTTCGAGCGCCTCGTCAGGCCCGGCAGGACGAAGGTCGTGGCGCTCGGCTGGGCGTCGAACGCCGTGGGGACGGTGAACGACGTGGCGCGGGCGGCGCAGCTGGCCCGCGCCGCCGGCGCCTTCAGCGTGGTCGACGCCGTGCACTACGCGCTGCACGGCCCCATCGACGTGCGGGCCGTGGACTGCGACTTCCTGCTGTGCTCCGCGTACAAGTTCTTCGGGCCGCACGTCGGCGTGCTGTACGCACGGCACAGCGCCACCGACCACGTGGAGCCGGTGCGGCTGGCGACGCAGGAGCAGGAGCCGCCGTACATCTGGGAGACGGGCACGCTCGACCACGAGGGCATCGCCGGGACGGCGGCGGCCGTCGACTTCATCGCCGCCGTCGGGGCACGCAACGCCGCCTTCGTGGGCGACAGGGCGCCGGCCGGGCTGAGCGAGCGCCGGCGCGACGTCGTGACCGGCATGCTGGCGGCCGAGGCGTACGAGCAGCCGCTGGCAGCCCGGCTGCGCGAGCAGCTCCGGGCCGTGCCCGGGGTGACGCTGTACGGGCCGCCGGAGGACGGCCCGCGCACGTCCACCGTCTCGTTCACCCTCGACGGCTTCAGCGCCGAGCAGGCCTGCCGGGCGCTCGGCGCGCGCGGCATCTTCGCCTGGGACGGGCACTTCTACGCCTACCGCCTGGTGCAGAAGCTCGGCCTGCTCGACCGCGGCGGGCTGATCCGTATCGGCCTCGCCCCCTACAACACGGCCGCTGAGATCGAGCGCCTCGTCCAGGTGGTCGGCGAGCTCGCGAGCTCGCTGAGATGAGGGCGGCCGCGTGAGCGGCGCCGGGCGGGCGGCCGCGTCCGCCGGCGCGGCGGCGCAGGGCCGCGAGGCCGGGGCCGTCCGCGACGTCCGGCTCTGCCTGCTCGGCTTCGGCAACGTGGCGCACGCTTTCTGCGAGCTGCTCGCGCGTCAGGAGCAGGCGCTCGCCGCGCGGCACGGGCTGCGCGTGCTCGTGAGCGCCGCCGGCACGCGGCACGGCTCGTTCCTCGCCCCCGGCGGCGTGCCGCCGCAGGCGCTGCTCGCCGCCGCGGCCGGCGGCCGGCTGCCGGAGGCTCCGCGGCCGGCCACGGAGCTGCTCGGCGCGTCCGGCGCCGACGTGCTCGCCGAGCTCACCGTCATGGAGCACGGCGGCGCGCCCGTCTCGGCGGCCCACCTCGAGGCCGCTTTCGCCCTCGGCATGGACGCCGTCACGGCCAACAAGGGGCCCATCGCCTGGGAGTGGCCGCGTGTCTCGGCGGCCGCGGCGGCGGCCGGCCGCCGCCTGCGCTTCGAGAGCACCGTCATGGACGGCCTCCCCGTCTTCAGCCTGCTCGACTTCGTGCTCCCCGACTGCCGCCTGCTGGGCTTCGAGGCCGTGTTCAACGCGACGACCAACGTGATCGTCGAGACGATGGCGGCTGGCGGCTCCTTCGACGAGGCCCTCGCCAGGGCGCAGGCCGGCGGCTACGCAGAGGCCGATCCGGCGCACGACGTGGACGGCTGGGACGCCGCCTGCAAGGCCGCCGCGCTGGCGAACGTCGCCATGCAGGCGGACCTGACGCCGGCGCAGGTCGCGCGCGAGAGCCTGCGCGAGGTGGCGCCCGGGCGGATGACGGCGGCTCGCGCCGCCGGCCGCCGCCTGCGCATGTTGACGAGCGTGTGGCGCGACGAGGCCGGGCCGGCTGCGCCCGCCGGCCCCGCTGATCCCGCCGCCGGCCCCGCCCGCCCGCCCGGCAGCAGCCCCGTCCGCGCCCGCGTCCGTGCCGAGGACCTCGACATCGACCACCCCCTCGCGTCCCTCACCGGCGAGTCGCTCGGCGTCGTGCTGCACACCGACCTCATGGGCGACGTCGTGGTCTGCGAGCGCCACGCACTGCTGCCGCAGACCGCCTACGGCGTCTACGCCGACCTGCTGCACCTGTGCCGGACGACGTGAACAGCGCCGCGAGCCCGGGGGCGCCGCTTC
>CAIXSE010000676.1 GCA_903921965.1 uncultured Thermoleophilia bacterium
ACGAGAGACGAGACCGACGCCGACGTGTCGCCGCGCTCCAGCTGACTGATGAACGCGGCCGTGAGGCCTGAGGTCGCGGCGACCTGACGCAGCGTCAGGCCACGCTCCTGCCGGGCGGCGCGCAGGTGCCGGCCGATGTTCAGGACGATCTCGTGCGCGTCATCTCTGCTGCTCGCCATGCGACTCCTCGAGGCCTGCCTGCCGTGTGAGCCTAACGAGCAGCGCTGAGGCGGGCAACCCGCTTGGCACTGTTGTAAAGTATTACTTGACTCTGCTACATTCCTACTACATGGTTGCGGACACGACCGGCTGCGTGACCGAGGAGATGGGGAGCGAACCGATGGCCTACCCGAGACTGACGATCATCGACGACAGGGACGCCCAACGGGTGCACGACGCCACTGTGCGCGTGCTCGACGAGGCCGGCGTCGACATACTGCACGAGCCGACCGTCGAGCTCCTGCGGCACGCCGGGGCACGCGTGGAAGGCTCGCGCGTGCGGATGGCGCCCGAGATGGTCGCCTCCGCCATCGAGAGCGCGCCACACGCATGGCCGCTGCCCGGGCGCGGGGACGCCGCCGGCATCGATCTGCGCCAGGGGAACACTTACTTCGGCACCGGCTCCGACTGCCTGTTCGTACGGGACCGCGCCTCGAAGGAGCGACGCCGCGTCGTCCTGGACGACGTCCAGAGCATGGCGGTCCTGGCGGACAAGCTGCCCAATCTCGACTTCGTGATGTCCATGGGTCTTCCCGGCGACGTGGACATGGCCGTGGACGACCTCGCGCCGGTAGCCGCCATGCTCCGCGGGACGGGCAAGCCGATCATCGTCGCGCCGAAGGACGGGGACGCGGTGGAGCCCATCGTCGAGATGGCACGCATCGCCGGCGAGGAGAAGAGCGTGGTCATCTACTCCATGCCCGCTCCCCCCCTCATGCACGACGCCGACGCCATCACCAAGGTCGTCGAGTGCGCGAAACGCAGTGTCCCGCTGGTGTACGCGTCGGCGCCGTCGATGGGCAGCACGTCCCCGTGGTCGGTGGCCGCCACGCTCGTCGTGGGCAACGCGGAGATCCTCAGCGGCCTCGTCGTGCATCAGCTCGTGAACCCGGGTGCGCCGTTCGTCTACGGCACGGCCTTCGGCGTGCTCGACATGGCCCTGACAGTCGAGACCTACGCGGCGCCCGAGCAGCTCCTCACCGACCACGTGGGCTGCGAGATGGCCGAGTTCTACGGGCTGCCCAGCTTCTACTACGGCGCCGTGTCGGACTCCAAGGTGCTCGACCCGCAGTGGGCCGCGGAATCCGCCGTGACGGCCATGCTCGGCGCCTTCTCCCGCGGCACCCTGCTGCACGACGTGGGCTACCTGGAATCGGGCATGCAGAGCTCGCACGAGTCCATCGTCCTCGGCGACGAGGTGGCCGGCTTCGCGCGGGCCATACTCCGCGAGATGTCCTTCGAAGACGACGGGCTCGCCGTCGACGAGATCCTGTGGGCCGGACCCGGGGGCAACCACCTTGCCCGCAAGTACACGCGGCAGCACTACCGCGAGATGTGGCGACCGACCCTGTTCGAGCGCGCGACCTACGATCGCTGGATGGACGAGACGGGCGGCAGCGACTGCCTCGCGAAGATCCGCCGGCGCGCCGACGAGATCCTGACCGAACCGTGGCCGCTCCACGTCGACGACGCCGCCTCGGCGCGCCTCGACGAAGTCGTGGCCGAGGTGCGGCGACGCCGTACTGCAGTCTGAAGGAGGCGCCCATGATCGACCTGCCCCCGTTCCGCCTCGAGACGTTCTTCAGCGACTGGGAGAGCTACGCCAGGTACAACATCGCCCAGTCCGACGCCGAGACCATGACCGTGGACGAGATCCTCGCGCTCGCCACTCCCGAGGAGCGCGAGGCCTTCGGCGCCATGCGCCTCAGCTACCCGCCCGCCTGGGGCACCGACGCCCTCCGCGCCGCCGTCGCGGCGACCTACGAGACCGTCGACGCCGACCACGTGCTCTGCTTCTCCGGCGCCGAAGAGGCCATCTTCTGGTGCATGGAGGACCTCATGGGCCCGGGCGACCATGCCATCGTCACGGTCCCCAACTACCAGTCGATGGAGTCGGTCGCCATCGCCACGGGAGCGGACGTGACCGCCGCGGTCCTCGACCCCGCGAACGGCTGGGCCTTCGACCTCGACGAGCTGCGCGCGCAGCTGCGGCCGACGACGAAGGTCATCGCCGTGAACTTCCCCAACAACCCGACCGGGGCGACCCTCGACGAAGCGACGTTCCGTGCCCTGGTCGACCTGTGCGACGAACGAGGCATCAGGCTGTTCAGCGACGAGGTGTACCGCGGCCTGGAGGTGGAAGGCTCCATGCCCGCGCTGCCCCAGGCCGCCGACATCTCGCCGACGGCCCTCTCGCTGAACGTGATGTCCAAGGCGTACGGCCTCTCGGGCCTGCGCATCGGCTGGGTCGCCTCGCAGGACAAGGAGCAGCTCGCCCGGCTCGAGAAGCGCAAGCACTTCACGAGCATCTGCAACGCCGGTCCGAGCGAGCACCTGGCCACCATCGTCCTCCGCAACGCGCGGGCCGTGCGTGACCGTAACCGCGCCATCATCGCCGGGAACCTGCCGCTCTTCCGCGAGTTCTTCAGCGAGCGGTGGGCCGGGCTGTTCGAGTGGGAGCAGCCGCAGGGAGGCTGCGTGTCCTACCCGCGGTACCTCGGCCCGGGCAGCACGGAGGAGTTCTGTCACAAGCTCCTGGTGGAAGCGGGCGTGTGCGTGCTGCCGCCCAGCATCTACCAGTCCGCGCTCGCCCCCATGCCCGCGGACCACTTCAGGATGGGCGTGGGCCACCGCGTCTCCGGCGCGGCTCTCGAAGTCTTCGACGACTACCTATCCAAGCTGTGACCCACGCCACGGCGACCTCGAACGAAAGGCGGGACTGATGATGGCCGAAGGAACCAGCGGCGTGCCGGCGAGAGCGGGTGTGCGTGTCCTCGACGAGTCCGAGGTCCGCTCCTTGATCGGGCCGCCCGAAGCGCTGGCCGCGGTCCGCGACGCGTTCGCGAGGATGGGGCGCGGCGAGACGAGCGTCCCGCCCGTGATGATCATCTGGGTGCCCGAGAACGAAGGCGAGGTCCACGTCAAGGCGGCGCACCTGCACCACACCGACTACTACGCGGTGAAGTTCGCGTCGATCTTCGAGGGCAACGCGGCACTCGGCCTCCCCGCGGTCTCGGGGATGATCCTCGTGTTCGACGCGCGCACGGGGTTCCTCGCCGGCATGCTCATGGACAACGGCTTCCTCACCGACCTGCGCACCGGCGCCGCCGGAGCCCTGGCCGCCGACCTGCTGGCCAAGAAGGAGGTCGACCAGGTCACGATCGTGGGCGCCGGCATCCAGGGCCGGTTCCAGCTCGCGGCCCTGCTGGGAGTGCGCACGCCTCGCCGGGCGGTCATCTGCGACCTGTCCGCCCCGGCGGCGGAGGCTTACGCGGCCGAGATGAGCGCGCTCCACGGCCTGCCCGTCACCGTCGCGGGCAGCGTGGAGGAGGCCGTCCGGGAGGCGGACGTGGTCGTCTGCACGACGCCGTCCCACAAGGCGTTCCTCGCGGCGGAGTGGGTGCGGCCGGGCGCGCACATCACGGCGATGGGCTCGGACAACCCGATGAAGAACGAGCTCGATCCCGAGCTGCTGGCCCGCGCGGACAAGGTCGTGGTGGACAGCCGTGACATGTGCGCGATCAACGGCGAGCTGCACCACGCGCTCGAGGCCGGGCTCATGACCGTGGACGACGTCTACGCGGAGCTCGGCGAGGTCGCCGCGGGAACGAAGCCGGGCCGGACCTCGGACTCGGAGATCACCGTGGCGGACCTCACCGGACTCGGTGTCCAGGACACGGCGGTCGCGAACCACGTGATGGGCCAGGCGGCGCAGCGCGGCGTCGGACGGCTTCTGGACGAGCTGTGAGGCCGGACCGCACCGCTGCGCGCAACACGTGACGGACGGGACGCCGTGGCCCACGCCAGCGGCGGGTCGGCGCGCGGCTACGTCATGGTGACGGCCGCCTACGCGGTCATGGCGTGCATCGGCGCCGTCGTCACGTGGGCGCCGGGGCCCGCGGTCTCGCTGCTGTTCCTGCGCATGGCCGTGGCGGCCGCGGTCCTCGCGCCGGCGTTCGCACGCCGGACGACGCTGCGGGAGATCGGCGGCACGGGCGTGTGGAAGCGGGTCGTCCTGATGGCCGTCCTCGACTCCTCTGCGCTCCTGCTCTTCTTCGTGAGCACGCGGCTCACGAGCGTCGCGGTCGCCATGTTCCTGATCTTCCTGGCACCTCTGTGGGTGGCGGTGCTGGCCCCGCGTCTGATGCGCCAGAAGACCGACAGGGCCGTGTGGCCGGCGATGGCGCTCGCCATGGGTGGACTGGCTCTCATCGTCGTCCCCCCCGCACTCGGCCACGAGCTGGACATCTCGGTGGCCGGACTGGTCGCCGGGTTCGCCTCGAGCCTTCTCCTGGCCGGCTTCATGATGACGGTCAGCGCACTGCGCGAGCACGGGCTGCGCAGCGTGACGATCGTGCTCTCGGAGTGCGCGCTCGATGCCGTCCTCCTCCTGCCGCTCTTCGCGTGGCTGACGTGGGGATCAGGCGAGGGCCCGACCGGCCGCGACCTCGTCGCGGGCCTCTTCCTCGGCACCGTGTGCACCGCGTTCACGTACGTGCTCTGGACCGAGGGAGTCGGCCTCGTCCCGGTCCAGCACGTGCCGATCCTCGGCTACGTCGAGCCCATGCTTGCTCCCGTGTACGCCTACGTGCTGCTCGGCGAGGTGCCCGCCCGCTGGACGGTCGCCGGCGGGGCCCTGATCGTCGCCGCCGGAGCGCTGGTCGTCGTGAAGGGCGGCCGGAGCGGAGCCGTCTCCACCCAGGTGTGAGCGCGACGACGGACCCCATGCGAACCGCCTTCTCCCAGGACCCGCCGGCGTGACCCAGACCGACCTTCTCAGCCTGGTCGTCGTGCTCGCGGCTGCCGCCGCAGCGGTGTTCGCCGCCGACGCGCTGCGCCGCTTCCTCGTGCCGCTCGTGGTGATCGAGGTCCTCGCCGGGGTGGTGGCCGGCCCGCAGCTGCTCGGCATCGCACAGGTCACCCCTCTCGTGGCCGCACTGGCACGCCTCGGCGTGTGCTTCCTCTTCTTCCTCGCCGGCTACGAGATCGAGCTGCAGCGGATCCGCGGTCTGCCGCTCCGGCTCGGGGCCGCCGGCTGGCTGTGCTCTGCGGCGCTGGGCTGCGCAGCCGCCCTGCTGCTCCGCCAGACGGTGCTCGACGACGCCGTGGTCCCCGTGGCGATGGCGCTCACCACCACGGCGCTCGGCGTCCTTCTCCCGATCCTGCGGGACTCCGGAGTGCTGCAGACTCCGCTCGGCGCCGCGACACTGGGGGCCGGCGCGTTCGGCGAGTTCGGTCCTATCGTCCTCCTCGCCCTCTTCCTCGGGTCGGCCTCGATCGCTCACGCGGCGCTGTGGCTCCTGGTCTTCTGCGGAGTCGTCGTCGCGGTCGCAGTCACCGCCCGGCGCGTCCGGCCGCGCGCCCACGTGCGCCTGCTGCGAGGGACGCTGACGACGAGCGCCCAGCTCGTCGTCCGGGGCTCCGTCCTCGTACTGCTGCTGCTCGTGCTGCTCGCGACGCAGCTGGGCCTCGATCTGCTGCTCGGCGCCTTCTGTGCCGGTGTCGTCGTGCGTCTCGCCGACCCCCTCGGCGACGCCGCCCTGCTGCGGCAGCGGATCGACGCCGTCGGGTTCGGGTTCCTCATCCCGGTCTTCTTCGTGGTCACCGGCATGCGTCTGGACGTCGCCGCCTTCGCCGCGGGCCCGCGCGCGATCCTGCTTCCGGCCGCCCTCGTCGTCGCGTTCCTCGTGGTCCGCGGACTGCCGGCGGCACTCTACCTCCGCTCCCTGGGCGCGGCCGGGTCCGCCGCGCTCGCCCTGTTCACGGCGACCCAGCTTCCGCTGGTCGTCGTGATCACCGACGCTGCCCGAGCGCGCGGCCTCATGACGCCCGCGACCGCGTCGGCGCTCATCGGCGCCGGCATGGTGTCGGTCGCCGTCTACCCCCTCCTCGCTCTCCGGGCGGCTCGTCGCACCACGGCGCTCTGCTCCCTCGATGCGAGCATCCCGGCCATCCCGCTCGGCTCGGCGACTTGTGTCGGCCCGGCCGTCGATCCCCCACGCGCTTCACGAGAAGGAGACGAACCACGATGATCCGCGACCGCAAAGACATCCCCATGTTCGCCGGGGTCGGCGACGCCGAGTGGGGCGACTGGCACTGGCAGCTGCGCAACCGCCTGACCACGCTCGAGGACTTCACCGAGCTGCTGCACCTGGACGCGGCGCAGCGCGCCGACCTCGAGCTCTGCCTCGGCAAGTTCCGCGTCTCCGTGACGCCCTACTACGCCTCCCTCATCGACCCCGACGACCCTTTCGACCCGGTGCGCGCCCAGGCGGTGCCGACGCCGCCCGAGCTCGTCGTGCACTCCGAGGAGTCGCCCGACTCCATCGCCGAGGACTTCGACTCGCCGACCCCGCACCTCACGCACCGCTACCCCGACCGCGTGCTCTTCGTGGTCACCGACATGTGCAGCATGTACTGCCGCCACTGCACCCGCCGGCGCCTCGTCGGCGGCACCGAGAAGATGGTGCCGAAGGAGGACATCGACAACGCCATCCTCTACATCGAGCGCTCGCCCGAGGTCCGTGACGTCCTGATCAGCGGCGGCGACCCGCTGGTGCTCGGCGACGCGCAGCTCGAGGACATCGTCGCCCGCGTGCGCGCCATCCCCCACGTGGAGATCATCCGCATCGGCAGCCGCATGCCGGTCGTCTGCCCGCAGCGCATCACCCCCGAGCTCTGCGCGATGCTCAAGCGCTACCAGCCGCTCTACTTCAACACGCACTTCAACCACCCCAGCGAGTTCACCCCCGAGAGCAGGGCCGCCTGCGAGATGCTCGCCGACGCCGGCATCCCCCTGGGCAACCAGTCGGTGCTGCTGCGCGGCGTGAACGACTGCGCCCATGTGATGACGAGGCTCGTGCACAAGCTCCTGCAGTACCGCGTGCGCCCCTACTACTTCTACCAGTGCGACCTCTCCGAGGGCACCGCCCACTTCCGCACCAGCGTGATGAAGGGCATCGAGATCTACGAGAGCCTGCGCGGCCACACGAGCGGCCTCGCCGTGCCGACCTTCATCATCGACGCCATCGGCGGCGGCGGCAAGACGCCGGTCTTCCCCAACTACGTGATCACCCACGCCCCCGGCAAGGTCGTGCTGCGCAACTACGAGGGCGTCGTCAGCCGCTACGACGAGCCCGACGACTACGGCGAGGGCGAGTGCCGCTGCCCCGACTGCGCGGCCGGGCAGAAGCGCCTCGGCGTGGCCGGCATGCTCGACCCCGGCCACGGCCCGGTGCTCTCCGACGTCTGGGCCGCGCGCCTGCAGAAGGTCGTCGACCGCAAGAACCGCATGGCGGACGTGCACGGCGAGGTGGAGGCGT
>CAIXSE010000677.1 GCA_903921965.1 uncultured Thermoleophilia bacterium
GGAACACGTCAAGCGGGGCGCGTGGCGCCTCTCGCGCCAGGTCCCGCAGGCGCCGGCCGAGGCACTCGGCCGGCTGCGCGACGTCCTGGCCGGCAAGGGGCTCGTCGTGGTCGCCGAGACGCGCGGCGAAGACATCGCCGCAGCGCTGCCCGAAGGCTACGTCCAGCTCTCCGTCGCGCTGCCGGAGGCGGCGGCGCAGGCGTTCGCCGCCGACCCGCTGGCGACGGCGGCGCTGCTGCTGCCGGTCGCCGTGGTCCCCGACGGCAGCGGCTCCTCGACCGTCTCGGCCGCCGACCCGGTAGGCGCGGTGTGGCTGTACAGCGCGCCGCCGCTGCGCAAGGCGCAGCACCAGGTCAAGACCCGCCTCGCCGAGGCGCTCAAGGAGCTCTGACCGCGGTGCTCACGCTGTACGAGACGGAGTGGTGCCCAGACTCGCACCGCATCCGCCAGCTCATGACCGAGCTCGGCCTCACGTACACGGCCGTCAACGTGGCCGCCGACAAGGAGCAGCGGCCCGAGGTCGTCGCCGTGTCGGGCCAGAGCGGCGTGCCGGTGCTGCAGGACGGCGACAGGGTCTACGTCGAGCCGGACGACGCCCTCGAGTACCTGCGCGCCACCTACCCGCGGCCCGACGACGCCGACAGGCACGCCGCCATGGGCGCGTGGCGGCGGTCCAAGTCGCTGTCGGTCCCGCCGCGCGCGGCCGCCGCGCACCTCGCCGAGCTCCTCGCGGCGCAGGAGTTCACCATCGTCTCCAGGCTCACCGGCGCGCAGATCGACCCGCACCTCCCTGAGGAGTACGTCCTGCTGCACGTCGGCGCGCCCGCGGCCATCGCCCGGACCTTCCAGCTCGATCCACGGGCGCCCGTCGCGGTGCTCCTGCCCATCGCCGTCATCCCGGCGGAGGGCGGCGGCAGCGTCGTGGCGGCCGCCGACCCCGTCGCGCAGGTGTGGCTATACGGCGACCCGGCGCTGCGGCGCGTGCAGGGTGCCGTCAAGCAGCGCCTGCTCGAGGTCTTCAAGGCGCTCTGACCGGCGGCGGGCGACTGCGGCGGGCCGCCTCCAGCCGAGCCGGCCGTCGCCGCGGCCGCCCGCGGCCGGCCGCCGCCGCGCCGGCCTACTCCCAGCGGAAGAACTTCAGGCTGACCAGCGTGGCCGCCAGCCCCACGGCCGCCACGATGCCCAGCTGCGCCCAGTCGACGCCGCGCCCCACCCACGGGTCCACGAGCGACACCACCACGTGGTACAGCGGCAGCCACTTACCGAGCGTGACCATCCAGTCCGGCAGCCTGTCGAGCGGCGCCGACGTCCCCGAGACGAACAGCAGGACGAACCAGAACAGCAGGCCGATGGACTGGGCCGCGCGAGCGGTACGGGCCAGCGAGGCCAACAGCACACCGATGGCGGAGAAGCAGAACACGCCGACCACGTAGGCCAGCGCCACCCCGGCCGGCGACGCCGGCTGCCTGGCGCCGTACACCACCATCCCCACGATGGTGATGATCAGGGCGCCGATCAACGCCACCCCGAGGGTCACGAGCAGCTGGGACCCCAGCAGCGACGCCTCCGAGACGCCGCTGGCGCGGAAGCGCCGCAGGACGCCCTTCTCGCGGTAGGAGGCGAGGTGCACCGGCAGCGACACCGTGCCGATCGAGGCGATCACCAGGGCGACGTAGGCGGGGACGTACCAGTCCATCATCTTGATGCCCGCGTAGGCGCCGCGGTGCATGTGGTCGTCCCCGAAGATCCCCCCGAGGAGCACGAGCACGAGGATCGGGAAGACGAACGAGAAGATCAGCGTGACCGGCTCGCGAGCCAGCAGCTTGATCTCGAGCCACGTGAGCTTGAGCAGCACGACCCGGCGGGCCCGGCGGAGAGAGGCGGGAGTCACGCGTCACTCCTCCATGGCGTGGCCGGTGAGCTTGAGGAAGACGTCCTCGAGGGTCGGCTGGTCGACGTGCAGGTCGGGCGGCGTGATGCCGCGGGCCACGAGGGCGGCGGCCACGTGCGCCAGCACCGGCCCGGTGCC
>CAIXSE010000678.1 GCA_903921965.1 uncultured Thermoleophilia bacterium
CTCCTCCACGGGCCCATCGTCTCCGTCACCACCAGCAGCCTGGCGGGGTCCAAGGTCTCGTCGGTCGTCATGCCGCAACCCCACCCCTGGAGCCTCGGCGCCAACGCCGTCGAGGTCGCGGCCTTCGTCTTCATGTTCTACGCGGTGGGCAGGGTCTACCGCCGCGGCGAGCGCCGCAAGGGCCTGGCCCTGGGCGCCGGCGTGGTCGCGCTGCTCGCGGTCAATGTCTTCGACGCGCTCCACGCCTACGGAGTCGTGTGGGACGTGTACCTGACCCAGCTGGCCCTCGCCGTGTCCGTCGTCGGTGTGAGCGTCGTGCTGCGCCGGCAGTCGTCGCGCACCGAGTCCGAGCTGGCCGCCTACAGGGGCCGGCTCGAAGCGCTGGTGCAGGAACGCATGCAGGAACTCGCGGACGCCCACGAGCGGCTCGAAGAGGAGTCGCGGCGCCGCCTGGCCACGGCCGCGGCCCTGCGGCGCAGGGTCGCCGACCTCGACGGGCTGCAGGGCATCTCGCGGCTGCTGGCCGACCGCGAGGACCTCGGCCCGGCGCTGCGCGAGGTCGAGCCGCGCATCGCGGCGTTCCTCGAGGCGGACGAGGCGCGGGTCGTGCTCACGAGCGGCGCGGCGCAGGCCGCCGGCGACGCCTCGGCACGGGCCGCCGCTCCGCGCCTGGTACCGGCCGAGGGGGCGCTCGTCGTGCCCATCGCGACGCGCGGCGACACGCTGGGCGCGCTCCACGTCTCGCGCACCGGCGGCGAGCCGTTCACGCAGCACGAGCGCGGCCTCGCCCAGACCGTCGCCGACGACATCGCGGCGGCCGTCGAGAACGAAGTGCTCCACGCCCGCCAGACCCGCGCCGCCGCGGAAGAGGAGCGGCAGCGGCTGGCCCGTGAGCTGCACGACGCCGTCGCGCAGACCGTGTACTCGGCCACGCTGGTGGCCGAGGCCCTGCCGGCGGTGTGGGACCGTGACGAGCAGGAGGGCCGCGAGAACGTGTCGCGGCTGCGCCGCCTCACCCGCGCGGCGCTCGCGGAGACGCGGGCGCTCCTCTTCGAGCTGCGCCCGGCTGCCCTGGAGGCCGCCCCGCTGGACGCGCTGCTCGAGCGCCTCGGCGACGCCGTCGCCGGCCAGTTCCCCGGCGAGGTCACCGTGCTCGCCGCCGAGTGCCCGGACCTCCCCCCCGAGGTGAAGCTCGCCTTCTACCGCGTGGCCCAGGAGGCGTGCGCCAACGTCGTCAAGCACGCGCAGGCGACCGACGTCCGCGTCGAGCTCACCCGCTCCCGCGACGGTACCATGGTCCTCGAGGTCCGCGACGACGGACAGGGGTTCGACCCGGGGGCCGTGAGCGCCGCGAGAATGGGCATCCGCATGATGCACGAGCGTATGGAGAACCTCGGCGCCTCGCTCGACCTGCAGAGCCTGCAGGGGCGAGGCACCACGATCACGGCGACGTGGCCGGGACGCACCGCCGGCCGGGCCGCGGGAGAGACGAGGTGATGATGGACGACCAGACCCCCGTACGAGTCATGATCGTCGACGACCACGTGATGGTCCGGGAGGGGCTCAAGGTGCTCCTCTCCACGGCCGACGACGTGCACGTCGTCGGAGAGGCCGCGACCGGCGACGAGGCGATCCGCCTGGTGCCGGTGCTCGAGCCCGACGTCGTCCTGATGGACATCATGATGCCGGTCGTGAACGGCGCCGACGCGACCGCCGTGATCCGCCGCGACCACCCCTCGGTGCAGGTGGTCGCGCTGACCAACTACGCCGACGCCGACCTGGTGGAGCAGACCCTGGCGGCGGGCGCCGTCAGCTACCTGCTCAAGGACTCGCGTCCGGAGACGCTCGTCCAGGCCATCAGGGACGCGCGCGTGGGGCGCGGCACCATCGACAGCAGCGCCATGCACTCCGTGATGGAACGCCAGCAGTCCGCCGTCGGCGCCGACCTCACGCTGCGCGAGCGCGACGTCCTCAAGCTCCTCGCGGCCGGGCTGAGCAACCGCGAGATCGCTGAAGAGCTCACGCTGAGCGTCGGGACGGTGCGGCTGCACGTCAGCAGCATCCTCACCAAGCTCGACGCGCCGAACCGCACGACCGCCGCGATCATGGCCGTGAAACACGGCCTGGCCTGAGGCCGGCCGCCGGACGGCCGGCCCCGCCGGGCTGCGGTACACTACCGCAAGTCGCCGGGCCGCACCGGCCCGGCGGCCCGGGCGTCACGCCGGTGTGACCTCGACGGGGGGACGAACCCGTGCACGCACGCAGCGACCAGCATCAGCGCTTCGCCCGCATCCTGCCGTGGGCGGCGGCGACGCTGCTCCTCGCCGCCGCTGTGGCCGGCATCGGCCTGTTCACAGGCAGCGCGGCCAGCGAGCCGTCCAGGGTCCCCGCGGTCACGGCCGACGACATCGCCTACGGTCCCGCCGGAGCCGCGCTCACCGTCGTCGAGTACTCCGACTTCCAGTGCCCCTTCTGCGCCCAGTACGCCAGGTGGCTCAAGGTCCTGCACGAGCGGTACGGCGACAAGGTCCGCTTCGTCTACCGCTTCTACCCCCTCGCGACGCACCAGTACTCCGACATCGCCGCCCGGGTGGGCTACGCCGCCTGGAAGCAGGACAGGTTCTGGGAGATGCACGACCTGCTGTTCGCGAACCAGGACGCGTGGGCCCGGTCCGACGACCCGCGCCCGCTGTTCGACGACTACGCCACGCAGCTCGGACTCGACCTCGAGCAGTTCCACAACGACGCCGACTCGCAGGCCGCGGCCGACTTCATCACCGCCCAGGCGGCGGCCGGCAAGGCCGGCGGCGTGAAGCACACGCCCTGGCTCGTGGTCGGCGACAGGGCCGTCCTGCCGCGGAGCCTCGAGGAGTTCGACAAGCTCATCCGGGAGGCCCTGTGAGGCTCCGGCGGTGGGCCGTCTGGACGATCACGGCGCTGTCGTTCGCGGGCTTCGCGATCGCCACGTACCTCACGTTCGTGCACTTCAGGGGCTACGTCTCGCCCTGCTACGTGGTCCACGGCTGCGAGGCCGTGCAGACGAGCAGGTACTCGGTGGTCCTGGGAGTGCCGGTGGCGCTCGCCGGCGCCGTCTTCTTCGCGCTCATGTTCTACCTCGGCGTGGGCCTGCTGACCGGCGGGCGGCCGTGGGTGCTGCGCTCCGTCCAGGTGCTCGCGTTCGTGGCCGCCCTGGCCATGATCCCGCTCTTCCTGCTTCAGGCCGTCGTCCTCAGGGCGTTCTGCAGCTACTGCCTGGCGACCGAGGCCATCGTGCTGGCCACGTGGGTCGTCACGTTCCTGCTCGTGCCGGCGCGCCGCCCCCAGACGGCGGACGACTGAGGCCGTGCGTCCCGGGCCGGAGCGCCGCGTGCGCACGCTGAGCGGCGCGTTCGCCCTCGTGCTCGCCGTGGCCGTGGCCGCGCTCACGCTCGCCTCGTGCGGCGAGCCCGCGGCCCCGCAGGCCGGCGTGGCTCCCCCGGGGGCCAGCGGGTCCGACGCCGGCGTCACGAACGGGGCCATCGCCTACACCACGCTCAACCTCATCGTGATGATGGCGGAGCAGCCGAGCCAGGTGGACCGCTTCAACGCGGCCCAGCGCGCCGTGGTCCGCCAGATGGGCAAGCCGGC
>CAIXSE010000679.1 GCA_903921965.1 uncultured Thermoleophilia bacterium
AGGATCAGCAGCACCACCTCGAACAGCACGATGTAGTTCAGCTGCTTGCTGTTGAACGACGCCAGCGTGATGGCGCTGCCCGTAATGCTGCGGCTCTCGTAGCAGCTCACGATGCGGAAGGCGGCGAAGGCCGTCATCGCCATGCTCGTGCCGACCGTCACGCTCGCGTAGTGGTCGCTGCCGGCCTTGAGCAGCAGGAGCAGGCACACGGCCATGAAGATGCCGGTGAGGCCCACCATCGTCAGCATCTGCCGGGTGAGGATCGAGGCGTTGCGCGGCCGCGGCCGGCGCTTCATGAGGCCCGGCGTCTCCTTGTCGAACCCCAGCGCCACACCGAGCGGCGCGTCCACGAGGAAGTTGATCCAGAGGATCTGCGTGGGCGTGAACGGCTCGCCGGCCATGATGTTGAAGATGGTCGCGCCGAGGAAGGTGAGCACGAAGGCCGCGAGGGTGATGAGCACGAAGGCGATGTACTTGTTGAGGTTGTCGAACAGCTTGCGGCCCTGCTCGACGGCGAACACGATGGTCGCGAAGTTGTCGTCCGAGAGGATCATGCGGCCGGCGTTCTTGGCGACCTCCGTCCCCGTGCCCATGGCGATGCCGATGTCGGCCGCCTTGATGGCCGGGGCGTCGTTGACGCCGTCGCCGGTCATGGCGACCACGTCGCCCTTCTTCTTGAGCGTCTGCGCCATCAGCACCTTGTGCTCGGGGGCGACGCGCCCGACGACGCCGATGTCGTCGATGCGCCTGAGGCGCTCGTCCTCGCTGAGCGCCGCGAAGTCGGCGCCCAGGATCGCCTCGCCGGGGATGCCGATCTGCTTGGCGACCGCGGCCCCCGTGACGACGTCGTCGCCGGTGACCATGCGCACGCGGATGTGGGCCTCCTGGGCCTCCTTGACCGCCGCCGCCGACTCGGCCCGCGGCGGGTCGATCATGCCGATGATGCTCACGAGGTGCAGGTCGGTGCAGTAGCCCAGCAGGTCGCCGTCGGCCTTGAACTCGGCCGGGTCGATGTCCTTGTAGGCGGCCGCCATGACGCGCAGCCCCTGGCCGCCGAGCCGCTGCTGGGCGTGTTCGGCCTTCTGCCTGAGGTCGTCGTCGACCGGCACGCACGAGCCGCCGGAGTCCATGCAGCTGGAGCGGCTGCCCACGGCCGGCGTCGCACCCTTGACGAAGCAGCGAACGACCTTCTTGCCGTCGCCGTCGGTCGTGTCGTTGAAGGTCGCCATGAGCTTGTAGGTGGGGTCGAACGGCAGCGTCGCGAGCCGCGGGAACTTCTCCCGCGTCGCATCGACGCTGAGGCCGGCCTTGTGCGCCAGGACGAGCATGGCGCCCTCGGTGGGGTCGCCGACGACCTTGCCGTCCACGAGCTTGGCGTCGTTGGCGATCAGGTAGGGCAGGATCGCGTCGTCGATGCGCGGCGACGCCCCGACCGCGTGGTTCACCTGGCCGTCCAGGCTGTAGCCTGTGCCCGTGATCTCCCAGCGGTCGGTGAGGTCGAGGACCTCGACGACCGTCATCTGGTTCATCGTCAGGGTGCCGGTCTTGTCGGAGTTGATGGCCGACGTGGAGCCGAGGGTCTCCACCGAGGAGAGGTTCTTGACGATGGCGTTGCGCTTGGCGAGATCCATGGCGCCCATCGAGAGGATGACCTGGGACACGGTGGGCAGCGCTTCGGGGATGGCGGCGATGGCCAGGGCGATGGCGGTGACGAAGAGGGCGCTCCACTCCTGGCCGCGCTGCAGACCCAGCACGAACATGACGATCATCGTGACCAGAGCGGCCGCGCCGATCCACAGGGTCATGGTGTTCAGCTGCTTGGTGAGCGGCGTCTGCTCCACTTTCGTGGCCGACAGCATGCCGGCGATCTTGCCGACCTCGGTGTCGGCGCCGGTCCCGGTGACGATCATCACGGCGCTGCCGTGGGTGACCGGCGTGTTCATGAAGGCCATGTCGGTCTGGTCGCCGGGCCCGAGGTTGTCGCCGGTGAGCGTCTCCGCGTCCTTCGACGCCGGCACGCTCTCGCCCGTCAGGGCCGACTCGTCGATCTGCAGCGATGCGGCCTGGACGATGCGCCCGTCGGCCGGCACCTGGTCGCCGGCGGCCAGCAGCACGGTGTCGCCGGCGACCACCTGCTCGGCCGGGATCTCCGCCTCGGCCCCGTCGCGCCGCACCCGGGCCGTGGCCTTCATCATCGACTTGAGCGCGTTCATGGCGCTCTCGGCCTTGCCCTCCTCACGGAGGCCGACGACGGCGTTGATCACGGTCAGGATCAGCACCATGACGCCGGTGTGGAACTGGCCGATGACCATGGAGAACACGCCGGCGATCAGGAGGATGATCTGCATGTAGCTGCGGTACTCGTCGAGGAACCGCAGCCAGCCCGGCTTGGGCTTCTCGGCCGGCAGGGCGTTGGGCCCGTTCTTCTGAAGGCGTGCGGCGGCTTCTGCCGCCGTCAGGCCCTTCGCGACGTCCGCGCCGAGCTTGCCGGCGATGTCGTCCGGCGACAGCGCGTACCAGGCCGTGCCCGGTGCCTGCGTCGCCGGTCCTGGAGCTTTGGCTGCTGCGGCCATGTCCCCCCTCCTCCACCGGCGCCGCCTGCCCCGCGGCCGGCACCGTGACGATACCTGTAGGTCCCCGACGCGGCGCGCGGATGCCGCCAGCGCGACGAGGCTTGTCCCCTTGTCGACGGAGCCGGCCGCGAACTTGAGCGAGGGCCGGCCGGCGCGCCACACGCCGGCCGGCCTTCGGACCGTGCGTCAGGCGGCGGCCTGCTCCGGCGCCGCCGCCGCGGCCGGCTCCTCGCCGCGCCGCTCCGTGCCGCGGGCGATGGCCTTGCCGGTCTCCCAGAGCACGAGCAGGATGCCGGCCGGGGCCAGCGACAGCGCCCACTGCTGCCACGTCATGGGCGCCGTCCCCAGCCACGCGTTGAAGAGCCGCGACTCGACGGCGAACACCGCCAGGATCGCCTCGCCCAGCACGATCCAGTTCATCTTGGAGCTGTTGAACGTCGCCGTCGTGAGGATGCTCCCGGTCATGTTGCGGTTCTCGAAGCAGCCCACGATGCCGAAGAAGGCGAACGCCACGATGCCCATGCTCGAGGCGATGGCCGTGCTGTCGTAGTGGTCCACGGCCCGGCTCATGAGCAGCAGCATCGCCCCGGCCTGGAACACGCCGACGAGACCGGCGGTGGTGAGCACGCCGCGCGTGAGGATCGTGGCATCGCGCCGCCGCGGCGTGAGCTGCATAAGGCCCGGAGTCTCCTTGTCGAAGCCCAGCGCGACCCCGATGGGCGCGTCCACGAGGAAGTTGATGTACAGGATCTGCGTGGGCGTGAACGGCTCGCCGGCCATGATGTTGAGGATCGCGGCGCCGAGGAAGGTGAGCACGAAGGCGGCCAGCTTGATGAGCACGTAGAGGATGTACTTGTTGAGGTTGTCGTACAGCTTGCGTCCCTGCTCCACGGCGTGGACGATGGTCGCGAAGTTGTCGTCCGAGAGGATCATGCGCCCGGCGTTCTTGGCCACGTCGGTGCCGGACCCCATGGCGATGCCGATGTCGGCGGCCTTGATGGCGGGGGCGTCGTTGACGCCGTCGCCCGTCATCGCCACGACGGCGCCCTTCTTCTTGAGTGTCTCGACCAGCAGCACCTTGTGTTCGGGGGCGACGCGGCCGACGACGCCGATATCGTCGATCTTCGCGAGCCGGTCCTGCTCACTCATGGCGGCGAAGTCGCTGCCGAGGATCGCTTCGCCGGGGATGCCGACCTGCTTGGCGACCGCCGCGCCGGTGACGACGTCGTCGCCGGTGACCATGCGCACGCGGATGTGGGCCTCCTGCGCCTGCTTGACCGCCGCCGCCGACTCGGCCCGCGGCGGGTCGATCATGCCGATGATGCTCACGAGCCGGAGGTCGGTGACGTAGCCCAGCAGGTCGCCGTCGGCCTTGAACCCGTCCGGATCGAGGTCCTTGTAGGCCGCGGCCATGACGCGCAGTCCCTGGCCGCCCATGCGCGCCACGGCGCCTTTCGCCTTCTCGCGCATGTCGTCGGTGATCTCGGCCGTGGAACCGCCCGAGACGACGGTGCCGGTGCGGCCTGCGACCGCCGGCGCCGCACCCTTGACGAAGCAGCGAACCACCTTCTTGCCGTCGCCGTCCACGGCGTCGTTGAAGGTGGCCATGAGCTTGTAGGTCGGGTCGAACGGCAGCGTCGCCAGCCGCGGGAACTTCTCGCGGGTCGCCTCGACGCTGAGCCCGGACTTGTGTGCCAGCACCAGCATGGCGCCCTCCGTCGGGTCGCCCACGACCTTGCCGTCCTCGAGCTTGGCGTCGTTGGCGATCACGTAGGGCAGGATGGCGTCGTCGATGCGCGGCGAGGCGCCGATGGCGTGCTTGACCTCGCCGTCCAGGCTGTAGCCGGTGCCGGTGATCTCCCAGCGGTCGGTGAGGTCGAGCACCTCGACCACCGTCATCTGGTTCATGGTCAGGGTGCCGGTCTTGTCCGAGTTGATGGCCGACGTCGACCCGAGCGTCTCGACCGACGAGAGGTTCTTGACGATGGCGTTGTGTTTGGCGAGGTCCACGGAGCCCTGGGAGAGGACGACCTGGATCACGGTCGGCATGGCGTCGGGGATGGCGGCCACGGCCAGGGCGATGGCGGAGACGAAGAGGCCCCGCCAGTCCTCACCGCGGGAGAGGCCGAGGGCGAACATCACGACCATCGTGACGAGCGCGCAGAGGCCGATCCAGATGGTCATCTTGTTCAGCTGCCGGGTGAGCGGCGTGTCCTCCGGCTTGCCCGCCGAGAGCATGCCGGCGATCTTGCCGACCTGGGTGGCGGCGCCGGTGTCGGTGACGACCATGGTGCCGCTGCCGTGGGTGACCGGCGTGTTCATGAACGCCATGTTGGTCTGGTCGCCGGGACCGAGGTCGCCGCCGGCGAGGGTCTCCGCGTCCTTGGACGCCGGCACGCTCTCGCCGGTGAGCGCCGACTCGTCGATCTGCAGCGAGCTGGCCGCGATGATGCGGCCGTCGGCCGGCACCGAGTCGCCGGCGGCGAGCAGGACGACGTCGCCGGCGACGACCTCCTCGGCCGGGATCTTGGCCTCGGCTCCGTCACGGCGCACGCGCGCGTCCAGCTTGAGCATGGACTTGAGCGCGTTCATGGCGCTCTCGGCCTTGCCTTCCTGGCGCAGGCCGACGACGGCGTTGAGCACGGTCAGCACGACGAGCATCAGCGCCGTGCGGAACTCCCCGACGACGAGCGAGACGGCGGCCGCGCTGACCAGGATGATCTGCATGTAGGCGCGGTACTCGTCGAGGAACCGCAGCCAGCCCGGCTTGGGCTTCTCGGCCGGGAGGGCGTTGGGCCCGTTCTTCTTCAGCAGGTCGGAGGCGGCCGACGCCGTGAGCCCCGTCGCCGGGTCGACCCCGAAGTGCTGCTCCACCTCCTCCGGCGACTGCGCGTACCACACAGGACCGGCAGAGCCTGCCGACGCGGCCGGCGCCGGCCGTTCGACGGATGCGGCCATGGTCTCCCTCCCCAGACGTCGCAGGCCGCCGTCCCCCGGGCGACGGCCGTACGCAGCTCCCGTGGGCTCGACCGTATCCGATGGCGAACCCGTGTCAAGAGTTTGGCACCAGCGGGTGACCCGGGAGACCGGCCCCGGCGGCGTGCCTCCACCTGACCCTCCGGGGGACTCACAGAAACCCGACGATCAGAGAATCGGATCCTCAGCTTCTCTCGAGGGGCCGACAGCGACATCTGCCGGCACAGATCGGCCGCGCGAGGTCGCCCGCGGGCTGGGGCGTCAGCCGGCCGGGACGATGAGCAGCGGGCACGGGGCCGTCGCCAGGAGGTCTCTTACCACGGCCCCGTGCCCATCCTCGAAGCTGCCGCGCCAGCTCAGCACGATGAGCTCGGCCTGCAGTGTGGCGCTCTCCTTGACGATCACCTCGGCAGGCGCGCCCACGCGCACGCTCACGCGGTGGCGCCCGCCCTCGGGGCACTGCGAGAAGCGCATCGTGAACTCCTCCTGCCAGGCGCTCCACTCGTAGTGCTCCTGGTCGACGATGCGCGGTGCGGGGAAGCTGCCCTCCTCGGCCGGGCGGTCGCCGGTGACGACGTGCAGCATCACGATCTCGCGGCCGCGACGGCAGAGCGCATCGTCGGCGTGCCTCATGGCCGCCGACGCCGACGGGCTGCCCTCGAGCGGGACGACGAGACGGCGCAGGCCGGTGAGCGGTCGCATCCCCGGCCTGACCAGCAGCAGCGGGACGCTGTGCCGCGCGATGAGCTCGCCGGCGACGTGCCCGACGCCCGGCCCCGTACGCGTGCGCAGGCCCAGGGCGAGCGCCCCGGCGCCGACGCGCTCGACGTGGGCCGCCAGCGCCTCGGCCGGCTCGCCCTCGACCTCGGTCACGGCGAGGCCCTGGAGGCCGGCGCCCGGGAGCTCCGCCTCGCCGGCCTGGCGCACGTGCACCCCGGCCGTGCCCCAGTGCGCGGCCGCCGCCAGGTTGCGGGCGCTGGCCAGCAGCTCGGCGTCGGCCTGAGGGTCTGCGACGGCGATGAG
>CAIXSE010000680.1 GCA_903921965.1 uncultured Thermoleophilia bacterium
ACGAGCAGCAGGGCCTGGCACAGCACCAGGTGCCGGCGGTAGCCGTGCCAGATCACGAAGATCCTGCGGTAGGCCTTCAGCACGCGGGTCGCTCCCTCCGGGCGGCCGTCGCGGGCGCCGGCCCGGCGGCCGCTGCGCGGCCGCGCCTCCGGCGCCTCCCTCCAGAAGGCTCATCGGCGCGCGCGACGCGAATCTGAAGCACCGGCAGGCTGCGGCGCCGGCGCGCCCGCCCCTTTTCCGTCCCCACCGCCCGCTACAGTGAAGTGCCCCGCAGTCCCAGGCGCCGGACGTCCGGAGCAGGGTCGCGCGGGAGAGAGGAGGGGTCGTGGGCAAGGTCAGCTTCATCGCGTTCGACCAGGAGGGCGGCAGGCCGACCGCCTCGGTGGTGGGGAGGCCGGCCGACGTGGCCGACTTCCTCGGCATCTGGCTGCAGAACGCCGAGACCGGCGTCTCACTGGCGCAGCGCCTGGGCCTCGACTTCGAGGCCTGGTCGGGGCACGCGGACGGGGGCGCCGATGGCTGACGTCGTCCTCTGGGTGCTGCTCGTCCTGGTGCTCGCCGAGGGCGCGCTGCTGGTCGTCGTACTGCAGCGCGTGGGGCAGGGCGGCCGCGGGGCCACGGCCGACCTGCGCGCCGAGCTGCGCTCGGCGCGCGAAGAGTCGGCCGCCGCCGCGTCCGCCCAGCGCGACGAGCTGGCGCGCGGCGTCGCCGCCTCCAACGAGACGGTGCGGCTCACGCTGGCGGGCATGGCCGAGGTCCAGCGCGGGCAGCTCGACGCCCTCGCCAAGGGGCTGCGCGAGCTCAGCCTGTCCAACCAGTCGTCGCTCGACGCCGTGCGCCGCACCGTCGACGAGCGCGTGCGCGAGCTCCAGGCCGGCAACGAGAAGAAGCTCGACGAGATGCGCCGCACGGTCGACGAGAAGCTGCAGAGCACGCTCGAGCGGCGGCTCGGCGAGTCGTTCAAGCTCGTCGGCGAGCAGCTCGAGTCGGTGCAGAAGGGCCTCGGCGAGATGCAGAGCCTCGCGAACGGCGTCGGCGACCTCAAGCGCGTGCTCACCAACGTCAAGGCGCGCGGCACCTGGGCCGAGGTCCAGCTCGGCGCGCTGCTCGACGAGATCCTCGCGCCCGGCCAGTACGAGCGCAACGTGCACGTCGAGCCGGGCGCCCGCGAGGTCGTCGAGTACGCCGTCAAGCTCCCGGGCCCGAAGGACGAGCCGGGCGCCTGCGTGTGGCTGCCCATCGACTCCAAGCTGCCGCAGGAGGACTACGTGCGCATCCAGGACGCCGCCGATGCCGGCGATGCCGCCGCCACCGAGGCGGCCGCGGCGGCGCTCGCGCGGGCCGTGCGCCTGGCGGCGCAGGACATCCACACGAAGTACGTCAAGCCGCCGCACACCACCGACTTCGCGATCATGTTCCTCGGCACCGAGGGCCTGTACGCCGAGGTCGTGCGCCAGCCGGCGCTCTGCGACGAGCTGCAGCACCGCTACCGCATCGTGATCGCCGGCCCCGCCACGCTGGCGGCCCTCCTCAGCAGCCTGCGGATGGGCTTCCAGACGCTCGCCGTCGAGCAGCAGGCCGTCGAGGTCCGTCGCGTGCTGGGCGCCGTCAAGGCCGAGTTCGCCAGGTTCGGCGACGTGCTCGACAAGGTCAAGCGGCAGCTGGTCACCGCGAGCCGGACCATCGACGAGACGGGCGTGCGCACCCGGGCGATGGAGCGCAAGCTGCGCACGGTCGAGCAGCTCCCCGACGCCGAGGCCGAGCTCGTGCTGGAGCTGCCGGGGCACGCCGGCGGAGACCAGGCCGCGGAGCCGGCCGAGCCGGCCGCACCGGCCGCACCTTTCGGGCCGGCCGCCGGCGACCCGTCCCCGGGCGAGGACGACGCTCGTGTGTGAGCTCCTCGGCCTCAGCTTCAACGAGCCCGTCGGCTGCGCGCTGTCGTTCCGCGGCTTCCGCGAGCGCGGGGTGCGCAACCCCGACGGCTGGGGCGTGGCCCGCTACGAAGGCCCCGCCTGTCAGGTCTTCAAAGAGCCGGTGACGGCGGTCACGAGCGGGCTCGCGAGCTTCGTGCGCGACTACGCGCCGTTCCGCAGCCGGATCTTCATCGCGCACGTGCGCTGGGCCAGCCGCGGCGAGGTCGCCCTGCAGAACACGCACCCGTTCGTGCGCACGTTCCGCAGGCGCGAGGTCGCGCTGGCCCACAACGGCACGCTGCGCGGGCTGCGCACGGCCGGGCTCGCGTTCCACCC
>CAIXSE010000681.1 GCA_903921965.1 uncultured Thermoleophilia bacterium
CGCCGCCCGCCAGAACGGGTGGCGGCGCCCGTAGTACCCCAGCAGGCCGCCGCGGAAGATCAGCTCCTCCGAGAGCGCCGTGCCCAGCGGGATGCGCACGAGGAGCTGGTACAGCAGGGCGGCGGTGGCCATGTTCTCGAACCGCGCCTCCACGAAGTACGGGCGCGTCACCGTGAGCGCGACGCCGGCCGCCACCACGGCGGCGATGGGGACCGCGCTCAGCAGGCCCCACTTCGCGCCGCGGCCGAGCCTGTCGCGGGCGACGCCGAGGTCGTCCGCGCTCGCCCCGGCCCGGTGGGCGAGGGCGAGCACCACGCCGGCGGCCGCCAGGTTGACCGGCACGTACAGCGCCTCCGGCACGAGCTTGACGATCACGTAGCCGTAGGCGAGCACGGCCGCCCCGGCGCCCGCCTCGACGAGGAGCGTGCGCAGCCCTCCGGCCGGCGCCGCGCCGTCTGCCGCCCGAACGCGCCCGGCGCCCACGCTACTCGATCGCGTAGCCGTTGATGCGCGCCTGCAGCTTCTGGGTCTGCGCCGCCGTCCAGCCGGGCGGCGGCGCGACCTGCGCCCACGTGTCGACGCTCATGTTCCCGTAGTTGTGCCCGTAGCCCGGCGGCACGGTGGTGCCGTAGAACTGGTCCACGGTGACCTGCAGGAACGTGACCAGGGGGAACCACATCGTGTGCGGTGAGACGTCGGGTGCGCGCGGCTCCGCGAGCCAGCCGGGGCGCCGCAGGAAGAGGTTGGGGCTCCACCACACGACGGGGTCGGACCCGTGCTGCAGGTACGCGACGCGGGGCGTGTTCCACGGACCGGGGGGGTTCGCGAA
The DNA here is from genome assembly GCA_903921965.1 of uncultured Thermoleophilia bacterium. The sequence continues at coordinate 830 of CAIXSE010000681.1, forward strand.
CGACGACACCCCGGAGGCGAAGCGGACGGACGTGCCGCCGCCGTACACGGGCTGCCACTCGGGGCTGCCGGCGTCGCGGGTGTCCTCGATGGTGCGCCACGGCTCGGTCATGTTGGGCGTGCCGGCGAAGTAGGCGCCGTCGGTGCGCGCGAGGATGTCGTCCGCGTCGGTGAAGGCGGCCTGACCGGCGTACGATCCGAGACTGAGGCCGTAGGCGATGAGCAGCGGCCTGTCTGCTTCGGGGAGCCTGGACCACTCGGCGTATACCGCGTCGAAGAGCGCCGCCCCGGCGGAGGTGGCCTTGGCGCGATCGGTGAGCGTCGCGATCCAGCTCGGCAGGTCGGAGTACTGGATGGTCACCTCGGCGGTGTCGCCGCCCCACATGTACTCGGGCGGATTGGCCGACTGCGGCTCGATCCAGCCGGTGCCGGTGCAGCCCATCACGATGAGGAGGCGGCGCGAGAAGGCGCCGGTGCGCTGCAGTTCCTTCACCGCCAGCGCGGCGCGCTCCTCGGCGGTCGGCGCGGTCTCGATGCCCACGTACACGCGGATGGGCTCCAGCGCGGGCTTGCCGCTGAAGTCCTCGATGTCCGAGGCCGAGGGGCCGCGGCCGGTGAAGTTGCGGCCCTGGTACCCCAGCGACTCCCACGAGACCAGGGAGCCCGGTCCGCCGGAGCGCTCCGCCGCCGTCGGCTGCGTGACCCCCGGCGCCGTCTCCTTGTTCTTGGTCCCGAACATGGACTCGCTGACGAAGAAGAAGACGTTGAAGGCGAGCGCCACGAGGAGCAGGACGATGACCGCCGTCACGAGGCCGCCGAGGGCGAGCGCGACGCCGTGCGGGAGCCATCGGCCGAACAGGTGGCCGAAGCGTCTGCCGAGGTGACGGCTGCCGCGGCTCACGAGCAGCAGGACGAACCCGACGACGAGGGCGACCGGCACGGAGCTCGCCACCGGGCCCACGCCGATGCCGTCCATCTGCAGCAGTGCGCGCACGCCGTTCTGGGCGGATGTGCCGGCGATGACGGCGGCGGCGAACACGGCGACGGCCGCCGCCAGCACGACGATCCAGATGACGCGCCTCGCCCGAGGCCCGGGACGCCACGCCGTGAAGCGCTTGACCACCCAGGCGCCGAAGACCGCGACGCCGTAGCCGGCGGCCATCGAGAGGCCGGTGATGACGCCCTGCATCAGGGGCGGCCGCGGCAGCAGCGACGGCGTGTACGAGAGCGCCACGAGCACCAGCGCGCCGCAGATGCCCACGATGCTCGGCGCCCCGAACAGGCGCACGCGTTGCGTTGTCGTCTCGGTCACGGCGAGCGTCCTTTCGTCGTCTGCCGCGCCATCTGCCCGCGGCCTCCCGGATGCTATAGGCTGCAGCGGTCGATGTCTTTCCCACGGTCACCTGAGAGGGGAACGATGACTGAGCCGAAAGAGGTCGCGGGCGCGGCGGAGGAGATCCTGCCGGGCCTGTACCACTGGCGCATCCACAACAGCAGCATCGGCGGCGGCATCTCCAGCTCGCACGCGGTGATGGACGAGGACGAGTGCGCGTTCATCGACCCCGTGCTGCTCGCCCCCGAGGTCCTGGCCGGTCTCAGGCCGCCGAGCGTGATCCTGCTGACGGCGCGCTGCCACCAGCGCGCCGCGTGGCGCTACCGGGACGAGTTCGACGCCGACGTGTGGCTGCCGCACGACGCGTCGCCGGCCGACGAGGAACCGGACTGCACCTACGCCGACGGCGACGAGCTGCCCGGCGGCCTCATCGCGGTGCGCACGCCCGGACCGGAGCTGCCCCACTACTCGTTCCTGCTGGAGAGGGGCCCGGGCGTCGTGTTCTGCTCGGACCTGCTGCTTCGCGACGACGCGGGCGAGCTTCACTTCGTGCCCGCGCGGTTCCACGAGGACCCCGCCGAGACCCGGCGCAGCGTCGAGAAGCTGCTCGACCTGCCGTTCGGCGTGCTGTGCCTGGACCACGGGGCGCCGCTCACCGGCGACCCGAAGGCGGCGATGCGCGGCCTGCTCGACAGCATGGCCTGAGCCTCGGCGACCTCCCCCGCGGGGCTCGGCGGGGTCGGTCATCCGGCCGATGCACGGGCAGTGCCGATGGAGCGGGCGCTGGTGGACGGCGAAGCGCGTCTGCGGCGGCTCGACGTGGAGTTCGAGGACCGCGCGGCACAGCGCACCCCGGTGCGCCACGTCCGGGTGGACCTGCTGGAGAACGCCTTCAAGCACTCGGACCTGCGTGAGTCACCCGTGATCGAGGCGGGCGCGGTGGTGGAGGACGGAGAGACTGTGTACTTCGTATGCGACAACAGCGTAGGGTTCGACATGGGCTACGCCGACAAGCTGTTCGCGGTGTTCCAGCGGCTGCGCCCCGCGGGCGAGTCCGAGGGTGCCGGCATCGGTCTGGCGACAGTGCGCAGGCTCGTGGACCGCCACGGCGGCCGCATGCGGGCGCAAGGGGCCGTGGGTGAAGGAGCAACGTTCTTCTTCACGGTCTCCGGGGAGAGGGGAGGTCTCGCATGACGAAGTTCCGCACGATCCTTCTCGGCGAGGACGACGAGAGCGACGCCGAGATGACGGTGCGCGCCCTGCGCGCGAACGGGCTGCTCAACGACGTGGTCGTCGCGCGCGACGGCGTCGAGGTCCTCGACTACCTGCGCCGTCAGGGGGCGTGGGCCGGGCGCGGAGGCGGGCTGCCCGGCCTCCTGCTCCTGGACATCAAGATGCCGCGCCGCAACGGCCTCGAGGTGCTGCGCGAGATCCGCGACGACCCGGTGCTCAAGGTCCTGCCGGTGGTGGTGCTCACGTCGTCGCGGGAGAGCCCGGACGTCCACCAGGCCTACGCGCTGGGCGCCAACGCTTACGTGGTCAAGCCGGTCGGGTTCGAGGAGTTCACCGACGCGGTGCAGCGGATCGGCGCGTTCTGGGCGATGGTCAACGAGCCGCCGCTGGACGAAGAGGCCCGCGCCGACGGCACCGACGAGGGAGAGAACGGCATCGCGGTCTTCGAGACGCGCTGAGGCGCGACGAGGGGGCGGCGGCCGCAGCGGC
>CAIXSE010000682.1 GCA_903921965.1 uncultured Thermoleophilia bacterium
CGCTGCGGCGTACACACCCTCCTGGAACAGCGCGAACCACGGCAGCGAGGTGTCCCACACCTGGTACGTGAGCTCGGGGTCGTCCCCGACCCTGCCGCTGATGCACCAGTCGCCGCCGGGGGCGATGCGCGGCGAGACGAACTCGCCGGTCTCGTAGAAGTCGCGGTACGTCTGCGAGGAGAGCGCCTCGGGAGCGGCGCTCGTGTCCAGGTCGAGGCGCATCAGGCTCTCCCTGACCAGCGGGGTGTGGTCGTTGGCGGCGTTGCCGCCGTCGAGCTTGCGGAACCGCACGTACACCACCTTGCCGGAGGCGATGTCGGCACTCGGCTGCGTGCCCGGGAGCTTCCTGAACGCCTGCACCTCGCCGGAGGTCACGTCGACCGTGTACAGCCGGGCGGAGTAGACGTCGTACATCCCCTTGCCCTTCGACCCCGAGACGAGCACCTTGCCGGCGGCGATCCAGGTGACCCCGTACACGGCCGTGACGCCAGCCGGCTTCAGGGAGATGGCCTTCACCTGGTCCGTGCCCTGCCACACCCACACGTCGGCCCCGCGCTCGGGCGTGTACGCCACCATGCTGCCGTCGGGGGAGGCCGCCGACTGCCCGGCGAGCCCGGGCAGCTGCCCGGCCCTGCTCGCCGTGCCGTCGGTGGTCATCCGCCACACCTCGTCGGCCTGACCGACGCTGCGCAGCGTCAGGATGGACTGGCCCGCGGCGCTCGCCGCGCCGGTCGCAGGCGCCGGCAGCGCCGCCGCGAGCAGCGCCAGGAGCGCGAGCAAGGCAATGGCGGCGGCCGAGCCCCGTGCGCCGCTGATCCTCGCATGACGGTGACCGTGCATGATCCCTCCTCGTGTCTGTGGACGGCGCGCCGGCACGACCGCACCGCGCTGTGACGCCGCTTCTCCGAGCATATCGCCGGCGGGCACGGCAGCGAAGACACCACCCGCGACCCGTCCTGCTGGAGTAGGGTGACGGCAGACGAGGGAGGAGGAACGCATGCCGCAACGACCGTGGTCCGGCCCCAGGCGGTTCGGCTGGGGCCCGGCGCCCGTCTCGTGGCAGGGCCGGGCGCCGGTGGTCGCGTACGTCGCCACCGTCCTGTCCCCCTTGGTCGCCTGCCCGGCCGGCACGAGCGGTAGCGGGAGCTGATCGTGCGACCGGCAGGCAAGAGGTGGCTCGTGGTGGCCGCAGCCGCCCTGCTGGTCGCCGCCGCGGCCGTCGCGCTGGTCCTGCTGGCGAAGGGGAGCGGGCAGGACGACGGGGCGGCTCCCTCGGCGCCCGGGCGCAAGCCCGCGCCGGTGGTGCCGACGCAGAGCGGCCGCGTGCGCGGCGCCGTCATCGCCGGCGTGCCCTCGTACCTCGGCATCCCGTACGCGGCGCCGCCGGTGGGCCCGCTGCGCTGGCGGCCGCCGCAGCCGCCGGCGCCCTGGACCGGGGTCCGCGAGTGCGTCGCCTACGGCCCCTCGTGCCCGCAGATGGACAGCGGCTACCAGAAGGGCCAGACGGCCGGCCCCACCAGCGAGGACTGCCTGTACCTGAACGTCTTCACGCCCTCGCCCTCCCGCCGCGGCCGCCTGCCGGTGATGGTCTGGATCCACGGCGGCGGCTTCACCTCGGGCTCGGGCGACCTGCCCAACTTCCAGGGGCAGACGCTGGCCGGGGACGAACAGGTGGTCGTGGTCTCCCTCAACTACCGTCTCGGCGTGTTCGGCTTCTTCGCCCTCCCCGCACTCTCGGCGGAGTCGGAGCACGGCTCGTCCGGCAACTACGGGATCATGGACCAGGCGTACGCGCTGCACTGGGTGAAGCGGAACATAGCCGCGTTCGGCGGCGACCCCGAGCGGGTGACGATCTTCGGCCAGTCGGCCGGGGCACAGAGCGTGCTGGCACACTACGTGAGCCCCCTCAGCCGCGGCCTGTTCGCGCGCGCCATCGGCGAGAGCGCGCGCTACCAGGACTTCGGCATCGGCCTCTGGACCACGCTGCCGCTCAGCGTGCAGGAGGCGCAGGGCGAGGGCATCTCGGAGCAGCTCGGGGTGCCTTCAGGGCCGGACCAGCTCGCGGCGCTGCGTGCCGTGACCGTGGACGGCCTCCTGGCGGCGGCGAAGCCCGATCCCAGCCCGTACCCGCTCGGCTTCGTGACACCGGCCAGGCCGTCGTTCCAGCCGGTGGTGGACGGCTACGTGATCCCCGATCCGGTGTGGGTCCTCCTCGGGGCCGGCCGCTTCGCACGCGTGCCCCTGCTCATCGGCAGCAACGCGGAGGAGTGCAACATGTGGGTGTCGTCGATCGCGAAGGACGAGACGGCGACCGTCGACGCCGCCGCCCGCACACGGGTCGCGGCGTACATGGGAGGCCTGTGGCCGGCGTACCAGGCGCTGTTCCCGCCGGCCCTGTACGGCTCCGGGATCGAGGCCACGAGCAAGCTGATGACCGTGGCCGAGTTCTACGCCCCGGCGCGCTACGCCGCGCACTGCGTCTCGCGGCGCGGCGTCCCCGCCTACCTCTATTACTTCACCCAGGAGCCGCCCGGCACCACGTGGGGGGCGGTGCACTGCGCCGAGATCCCCTTCGTGTTCGGCACCGAGCGCAACGCCGGACCTTACGGCGAGCCCCAGCCGGCCGACGTCCAGCTGTCGGCCACCATGAGCGCCTACTGGACGGCGTTCGCGGCAGCCGGTGACCCGAACACCGCCGGCCTTCCCGAGTGGCCGCGGTACCACCGCTCCCGCGAGCGCCTGATGCGCCTCGGACCGCCGCTCACGGGGACGGTGAGGCCGCCCTACATGGACGCGGCGGACCTGGTCGAGCTGGCGGCCCGCGCCCACTGACGACAGGGCCGCCGGGGCCGGGCCGCGACGCGACGTGGCGGTCCCGTCAGACGCCGAGCCCCGCGGGCTCCCCGGCGCAGGCATCGTCGCCGACGTCCGCGTTGAGCTCGTCGGCGAGCGACAGCAGCTCCGCGTTCTCCGGGATGTCGCTCATGCTGTGGCCGTAGTGCACGTACCGGGCCACGCCGGCCTTGTCGATGAGCACCTGGGCCGGCATGCGCCCCAGCTTGAAGAGCTTGACCTCCTGCCCGTACAGCTTCAGCACGCTGTGCTTCGGGTCGGGCAGCCCGATGAACGGCAGCGACTCCTTCTCCCAGTAGCGGGCGAAGGCGGCGGCGTCCTCAGGACCGACGGCGATCACGGCGACGTCCCGGGCATCGAACTGGTCGTGGTCATGGCGCAACTGCGCCATATGCCTCTGGCAGAACGGTCAGGTGAAGCCGCGGTTGAACACGAGCAGGACGTTCCTGCTCCCCCGGAAGTCCGACAACGAGACCGGCGTCCCGTGGAAGTCAGGGAGGGTGAAGTCCGGGGCGGGGGTGTGCAGGCTCACACGTGGCACGGGGTCCTCCTCTTCGCATTCATTCCAGGGCCCGCAGGGCGCCCACGGCCTTGACGCAGCGCTCTCCTCCCTTGCGCATCAGCGTGAAGGCGCGGTGGCGCTCGTCCACGGCCGGCCGGAAGCTGAGCCCCGCGAGCTCTCCCCAGGCGTCCTGGAAGCCCTCGAGCCCGCGCGTGTAGCGCTCCGACCCGGCGATGAAGTCCTGGACGGCCTCCTTGAAGTCTATCCGGTCGCCGAGATCGCCGAACCAGCCCCCGCGCACGGCCGCCCTGTACAACCGCCCGGCCGTGGAGGTCAGGTCCTCGCCCGTGCGGATCATGGTCGTCATGGTGAGGAGCCGGGTCTCCCC
>CAIXSE010000683.1 GCA_903921965.1 uncultured Thermoleophilia bacterium
GGAGAGCCGCTCGCCGAGCAGCGGCCACGCGGCGGCGGCCACGAGCAGGGGGAACACGGCGGAGACGGCGCCGGCCTGCCCCGACGTCGTGTACTTCAGGGCGAAGCCCTCGAGCAGGTAGTACAGGCACGGGATGAACACGACGGCGAGGAGCAGGTACCGGCGGTCGCCGGGGCGGCGGGCGGGACGCGGCACCCGCCGCCAGAACGGCAGGAAGACGAGGCTCGCGAACACCATGCGCAGCCACATCACCGCCATCGGCGAGAAGCTGTGCATGGCGGACTTCGTCGCGAGGAAGCTGCTGCCCCAGAACAGCACCGCGCCGCCGAGCAGCAGCAGCGGACGCAGACGCGAGGTACTCATGCGGCAGAGCTCTCCTGACTCCCGGCGGCCGGCGCGGTCACGCCGCCGAGGAGCATACGGGATGCGGCGCCGCCGGGGCACCACGTGCGCGGCCGGCGTGCCCGACTCGTCGCGCACCGGTCGCCGGCGGCCGCCGGCGCTGCGTGGCGCGGCGCCCGGGTCTCCGCCCGGCCGTGACGCGGCGGCACATTCCAGTGCTCAAGTCCCGGCCCCAGACAGCCGATAGCCGTGCGAGGGGTAAGCGGGTCTGGCCGAGGACTGGGGGGTCGATGCCGGTCGACGGCCACAACTCCAAGCGCCGCCGCGCGAACCGCGGCGGCTCGCCCGACCGCTCGCGAGGAGCGCGCGGCTTCACGCTCATCGAGCTTCTCATCGTGCTCGTCATCATCGGCATCCTCGCGGCGATCGCCGTCCCGGTGTACGCGGCGCAGCGCGACCGGGCCAAAGAGGCAGGCGTACGCACAGGCGTGCACGACATCGGGGCGGCCATCCTGAACTCCATGGTCGAGAACACCCTGGCGCCCGCCGCGGTCGATGCGACGACGATGCACGACTACCTGGACCAGTGGCCGAGGAACCAGTGGACGGGTGCGCCCATGGCCGACTCGGCGGCCGCCGGCGACTACACCTACACGCAGCTCGACGACGGGCAGGCGTTCACCCTGAGCGGGCACGGCGGCAGCGGGGCGGACATCATCACGGTGCCCTGAGCTGCGCCCGGCGGCAGGCCGCCGGGGCACGCCACGGGGTCCTCGCCGCGCCGCGCCCCGTGGACACCGGGGCCGGGACACGCCGCGCGGCCGCCGGCCCCGGGACCGGCGCTCAGAACGACGCGCGGCGCGGCAACCGCTCCTGTACCGCGGCGAGCACGCGCAGCGCCTCCCGAAGACGGGCCCGCTCCTCCGCGCACAGGTCGCGGCAGTCCAGCGGACCCTCCTCCGCGCGGCCCGCGGAGTACGCCGCGGCCTGGTGCCGCACGAGGAAGCCCGCCAGCGTCATGTACACGTCGCGCAGCGAGCCCGCGACCTCGCCGCTGCGCCCGCCCGCGTCGCGCACGGCCTCGAGCCGGTCGAGGGTCGAGGCACGCGCGACCCCGTTCGCGCACGCGTAGTACCGCGCGAGGTTCTGCACCGGCAGCAGGCCCTTGTGCTTCAGGTCGAAGCAGCCCCCGAGACGGCGGCGGAAGCCGAGCGGCGAGGGCACCTCCGCCCCGAGCTGCGCGATGCCCATCAGGAAGCGCGAGTGGCGCGGGACCTCACGGACGATCGTGTGGAGGCGCGGGACCACGTCCAGATCGCCGGCCACGCGGCGGACGTCGAACGCCACGGCCGCGCGGATGACGGCGTCGTTGTCGCAGCGGCCCAGGCAGGCGGACAGCTCCGCGACCCAGTCCGACGCCTGCATCCGCCAGCTGGGGTCCGTGGCCAGCACGCCGTGGACGTCGAGGACGAAGCCGCACCGGCGCAGCGAATCGTTGACCTCCGCCGCGAGGCGCCGGAAGTACTCGTGGACGACGGCGTCCTGCGTGTCGGCGTAGGCCAGGCCGTTGTCCAGGTCCGAGAACAGCGTGAGCTCCCCGCGCCCCACACTGCCGAACGCCAGCCACGCGAAGGAGGCCGGCGGCACGCCGCAGCTGCCCACGCTCAGTTCGATGACCCGTGACGTGACCGCATCGCACAGGGCGGTGTACGCGCGAAGGAGGTCGGGGGGCCGGACCTCCGCCCGCACCATCGCGACGAACAGCGCCGGCATGCCCTCGGCTGCGTCCCGCAGCGCAGCGAGCGAGTCCGCGGTACGGATCGCCTCGCGCACGCTCAGCGCCTTGCCGGCGTCGCCCCTGTCCGCGACAGGAAGCATGGCGGCCCCGCCTCCCCCGTCCCCGCGGTCGCCGGGGACCTGCTTCGAGTATTCCCGGCCGCGGCCCCGCTCAGCGGGCCGGCCAGACGACCTCGACCAATGTGCCCTTGCCCCGGCCGGCGAGGACGTCCAGCCGCGCGCCCACCTCGTCGGCGCGCTCCCGCATCGACCTCAGCCCGAGGTGGCCCGCGTCCACGGCCTCGGGAGTGAACCCCGCGCCGTCGTCGCCCACGACGAGGGTGGTGCCGTCCTCCCCGAGGTCCAGCTCCACCCAGGCTCTCTTCGCACGGGCGTGACGCGAGACGTTGTTCAGAGCTTCCTCGGCGATCCGGTACAGGGCCACGTGGACGTCCGCCCGCAGCTGCGCCTCACCGCGCACCGCCACGGCCACGCTGATGCTCGCGCGGCTCTCGGCGGTCTCCGCGAGGTTGCGCAGGAGCTGCCGCAGCGGCACGCCCTCGAGCGGCTCGGAGCGCAGCTCGAGCAGCATCGTCCGCATCTGCGCGAGCGCCCCGCGGCTCAGGCGCCGCAGCTCCTCGATGGTCCGCGCCGTCTCGGGCGAGAGGGAGCCGCCGGAGAGCGTGAGCGCCTCGGCCTTCAGGCTCGCCGCGAAGAGCGCCTGCGTGACCGAGTCGTGCAGGTCGCGGGCGAGCCTGTCGCGCTCGGCCTGGGCGGCCTTCTCTGCACCGCGCTCGAGCAGCAGCCGTCCGGCCTGTCTGTGCTCCGTCACGTCGACCATGACGCCGTACGAGCGGCGCGGGGCCCCGTCGGGCGCCAGCGCCAGGTGGCCGCGGGCGTCGATCCAGCGCACGCTCCCGTCGGGCAGCAGCGCGCGGAACGCGGCCTCGTAGTCGCCGCCGCGTTCGAGCGACCCGAAGTAGGCCTCCGACACACGCTGCGCGTCGTCGGGGTGCACGCGCGCGTGGAAGCTCTCGTAGCTCGGCTCGACCTCGCCGGCCTCGTACCCCAGCATGCGGAAGTGCTCGTCGTTCCAGCTCACCCGCCCGCTCTCGAGTTGGTAGTCCCACGTGGCGAGCCCCCCGACGGCGAGCGCGAGCGTGAGGCGCTCCTCGCTCTCGCCCTGCGCTTCCTGGGCCTCCACGAGCGCCGTGACGTCCTTCCCGACGGCGAGCACCTCGGCGACCGCTCCTTCGTCGTCGTGCAGCGTCCGGCTCGTCCACGCGACCCACAGCCGGCTGCCGTCCTTGCGCACGTTCTCGTCGACGTTGGTGACGTGGTGGCCGGGGCGCGACGCGTTGTCGTCGAACAGGCGGGAGAGGTCGCCCTCCGGCGACTCGCCGCCGGGCAGCAGGACGCTCACGTGACGCCCCACGAGCTCGCCGGGATCCCACCCGAACAGCCGTTGCGCGCAGTCGTTCGCGTAGAGCAGGGTGCCGTCCCGCGACCAGCGGAGGATCGCGCTGTCGGCGCACTCCACGAGCTCGCGGTAGCGCTCCTCGGTGGAACGCAGCTCCGCCTGCGTGCGCCGCGCCTCGGTGACGTCCTCGAAGCAGACGCCGAGGCCGCCGGCGGCCAGGGGGAAGCAGCGCTCGCGGAACCAGCGCCGCCACGGTGCGTGGTAGTAGGCGAAGTCCCTGACCTCGCCGGACGCGGCGCCGCGAAGCTCCCGCTCGAGCTCGCTGCCCGCCACGGGCGGGAGGGCGTCCCAGAGCGTGTGCCCGATGACGTCCTCGCGGCGGATGCCGAGGAGGCGCTCCGCCGCGGGGTTCACGTAGATCACGCGCCACTCGGCGTCGCAGGCGAAGCAGCCGTCGCCCATCCCCTCCATGATGTCGCGGAGTACGAGCGTGTCGGTGAAGCGCGTCTCGGGAACCGCTCCCGGCATGGGTCTCTCCTCGCGGCCGCCTTCCCCGATTGTAGGGTGGCTCCCGGCCGCCGCGGCGCGGCTCGCCGTTGCACAGCCGCGGCCACCGGCGCGTCAGGAGCGGGCGGCCGCGCCGCTCTCAGGGCGCGGCCGGAGCGGGCGGCCGTGCCGCCAGCGCCTCGGCCGTGATGCGCAGGATGAACTCCGTCTTCGCCTCGGTGTAGGCCTCGCGGTCGCCGCCGAGGCGCGCGGCCAGCTCGCGCTTGAGGGCGGCGTACTCGGCGGCCACCTCCGGGTGGGAGCGCAGGTGGTCGCGGAACGCGACCCGCTCCCACTGCCCGGTCATGTCCAGCGGCGCAACGTGGAGGTGCGAGACCCGCCGCCCGGCCGCGTCGCGCCCGATGAACCACGGGTAGAACGGGCCGGTGTCGTCGCCGCTCGTGGGCCGCCAGAAGTAGTCGTAGCCGGCGGCCTCCATGCGCGGGGCGACCTCGAAGCGCACCAGGTCGATGTCGTCGACCCCGATGAGGATGTCGACGACGGGCTTCGCC
>CAIXSE010000684.1 GCA_903921965.1 uncultured Thermoleophilia bacterium
CACGCCCTGGCTGCGCTCCGGCTGGTAGGGCGTGTACGCCGTGAGGAACTCGCTGCGCGAGACCACGGCGTCGACCGCCGCCGGCACGTAGTGGTCGTAGATGCCGGCCCCCAGGAAGCTGACGAGGCCGCTCGCCGGCGTGTCGGCCGCCGCGAGGCGGCGCAGCTCGCCGGTGACCTCGGCCTCGCTGAGGCCGGCGGGCAGCGCCAGCGGCTCCCGCCGGCGCACCGCTTCAGGGACCGCCGCGAACAGCTCGTCGACGCTCGACGCCCCTACGGCGTCGAGCATGGCCGTCAGGTCGTCCGCGCTGTGCGGGACGTAGTCGACCGGCCGGCCGGACACCTCACGCCTCGTCGAGGAACGCCTTGTACGCGTCGGCGTCGAGGAGCTCGCCGATCTCGCCGGGGGCGGTGAGGCGCACGCGGATGAGCCAGCCCTCGCCGTAGCAGTCCTCGTTGACGCGCTGCGGCTCGTCCTGCAGGGCGTCGTTGACCTCGACGACCTCGCCGCTGAGCGGAGCGTAGATCTCGCTCACGGCCTTGACCGACTCGAGCTCGCCGTACGTGGTCCCCGCGGTCACGGCGGCGCCCACCTCGGGCAGTTCCGCGTAGACGATCTCTCCGAGCGAATCCTGGGCGAACCAGGTGATGCCGAACACGGCGTCCTCACCCTCGACGCGCGCCCAGTCGTGCTCCTTGTGATAGTGCAGTTCCTGCGGGTAGCTCTCGTCGGCCATGTCTGTTCCTTCCTCCTCGGGCGTCCGCCCTGGCTCGCTGGCAACGTGCCCGCCGGACGGACGGCGGAAACGCGCGTTCACGTGGGAGCTGCAGCTCCCGGCGCCGGCGAAAAAAGAAAGACAGGATGGACACGTCCACCCTGTCTGGCGGCCCGCCGCGGCGGCGGTGACCGGCCATCCGGGGGCCCGTCCCGTCGCGCTCCTTGGGCCTGAGAGTTTCGGCGCTTGCGGCGCCTTGCCCCTTCGGCGTCCCCGCGGTGGCGGGACTCTCTCGCGCGACGTTCAGCCGGGCTGCCTCACTCGGCTCAGCCGGCACACCTTAGCACCGCGCCGCGCAGGGCGCCACACGCGCCGAGGCGCCGGCGCGCACGGCGGCCACGCCGGCGCAGCCGTCACTTCACGACGAAGTCCCGCCAGCCGCTCGCCGTCTCCGCGTGCACCTCGTCGGCCGGGTGGACGGCGCGCACGCGCCAGCGCCCGGCCGCGGACAGCTTCACCGTGGCGACGTAGACGGAGCCCAGGGCGGCATCCGCCACGGTCGCCTTGACCGTCTTGCCGGCCGCCCAGGCGCCCTCCTTGAGCCGCTGGAACTCGAGCGACACCCCGCCCGGACCGGCCTGGTGGCGCGGTAGCAGGCTCCCGGCGAACGAGGCGGGGGCGCCCACGCGGAGCTGCGCCGGGGCCGCCGGCACGCCGAGCTGCACCCTGGGCGTGACGGTGAGCGGCGCCGGGGCCGGGGCGACGTAGACGGCCCCGGCCGGCTGCTTCTCGGGCAGCAGGAAGCGCACGCGCAGCCGCGTCGCCGTGCGCGGCGTGTACGTGAAGGTGAAGTCGCCCGCCGCGGCGGTGTGGTGGGTGGCCACCGTCGTCCACCCGCCCGTGGCCTTGCGTTCGAGACGCACGTCGGCGAGCACGAACGGCTTGCCGGCGCCGTTGGTGAGGCTGCCGCCGAGCGCCGCGGCCGCGCCCCACGCCGGCTCGGCGTCGGCGGCGGCGAGCGTGAGCACCGGCAGGCGGTCGCGCACGGCGAACCCCACGGCCGGCGCGGCCAGCAGGTTCACGGCGTACCGGACGGAGTCGAACGGCGGCGGCGCTTCGCCGGCCGCCAGCTGCCGCCGGGTGCCGTCGCCCAGGTCCTGGGCGAAAGTGCCCGGGGCGGTGCCGGTGGTCTCGGTCCAGTAGGCGGCGCCGGCGGCGGCGCCGAAGGCGGCCGGGGCGGCGCCCGTCTGGATCCTCACGACGGGCAGCGCCGGCGGGTCGTAGCTCGCTCCACGCGGGTGCGCGCGCAGGTACGCGACCGGATCGACCCAGCCGCCGTGGTCCTTCCACTTCTTTGGGACCTCGCCGGCGTACGGGTTCCTGTCGCGGTACTCGTCGCTCGGGTGGATGCCGAAGTGCAGGTGGTCGAGGCCGTTGACCACGGCGAGCTGCTGCCCGGCGACCACGCGCTCGCCGTCCTTGACGGCGAGCTTCGAGACGTGCCCGTACAGCGCGCGGAAGTCCTCGCCCGCTCCGGTGCGGTGGACGATGATGATGCAGCCGCCCGGCCTGCCCCCGACGCCGTAGCCGCCGGTGTCGGCACGCGCGATCCACACGGTGCCGTCGCCGACGGCGTAGACGGGACTGCCCTTCTTCGCGTGCATGTCCTGCGCCACGTGGACGTTGGCGCCGCGCGGCTCCAGGAAACCCGCGTAGCCGCCGAAGGCCTCGGTGCCGACCGGCCAGAACCAGCCGCCGCTGCCCGGAGACGGGGCGGCGGTCCGCGCCTCCGCGCCCGCCGCAGCCGCCGGGAGCGCCGCCGCGGACACCGGCACGAGCGCGGCGGCGAAGGCGCAGACGGCAAACACCGCCGCGCAGGCGCCCGCGCGGCGGGCGTACGCAGCGGCGCGCGCGAGGCGGGAAGTGCCGGAAGAAGGTGCGGCCGGGGTGCTGACGGAAGACCTCCGGGGCGGCGGGCCTGGGCCTGACGGTCTGCGGGCAGTATGCCAGCTCGGACCGCCGGACACGACCTCCCGCGCGCGACGGCGCCCCCGGTCACAGGCCGCTCCCGCTCAAGCGGTTCCTTTCGCGTGCCGAATCCCTCACAATCGGGTGTCATCGACCGGATGAAGGTCCGGCACGGCAGACCGGTCACGACGGCCGGTCACTTCGACGGGAGGTGCGGCATGCAGGGACGGGGTGCGCGGGCGAGCGCGGGAACCGCACGGCCGCGGGCGGCGGGCGCCGCCCTTCTCTTCCTGTTGCTCGCGGCCGGGCTGCTGCTGCCCGCCCTCGCGGGCGCCACGACGCTGCAGCGCATGACCGTCGAGCAGCTCGCCCGGCGGGCCGTGCTCGTCGCCGACGGCACCGTCCTCTCCACCGCCGTCGACCAGTCCGGCGGCGACGTGCGCACCACGGTCGAGCTCCGCGTGCGCACGGCGCTGAAGGGCGCACCCGGCGCCGTCGCCACCTTCGCCGTCCCCGGCGGCACGCTGCCCGACGGCACGGTCGTGCGCGTCGACGCGATGCCGCGCTTCACCGTCGGCGAGGAGTGCTACGTGTTCGTCGACGCCCGTGGCTGGGTCATCGCGGGGTACCAGGGCAAGGTCGGCGTGAGCGGCGGCAGGACCGCCGGCAGCCGCGCGACGCGGGCCGAGATGGACGCCCGCATCCGCGCGGCGCTCGAGCCCGGCGCGCCGGCCGCGAGGAGCGCGTACAGCGCCCCCGTGCCGACCCCCGCTGCGGGTGCTCACGGCACGGCGGCGCCGGTCATCACCTCCGTCAGCCCCGGCAGCGCGTCCGCCGGCACCGACACGCCCGTGGTCATCACCGGCACCGGCTTCGGCAAGGCTCGCGGCTGGGTCGAGTTCACCTACGGCAACGACGACGTGGACCGCATCGAGGCCCCCGTGAGCTCGTGGGCCGACACGCGCATCCAGTGCATCGTGCCCACCGACATCATCAAGGACTACGCGGCCTCGGCAGGTTCGGGGCCCATGTGGGTCACCACG
>CAIXSE010000685.1 GCA_903921965.1 uncultured Thermoleophilia bacterium
CAGGTGCGAGCTAGAGTGCAGGTCAGGATCGATCGCCTTGCCGCCGGCAACCCCGGCGACGTGAAGGCTGCTGGGAGGAGGCGGCCGGGCGTCTCGTTCGATGACTCCGGCCCATCGATCTGTCGGAAGCGCGGGATCTGCCGGGGAGTCGCCGATGGATCCGCGCACGGATCCCTATGCGCCCGGAGCCGGAA
The DNA here is from genome assembly GCA_903921965.1 of uncultured Thermoleophilia bacterium. Next base: position 195 of record CAIXSE010000685.1, read on the forward strand.
CGAAGCCGCCGGCACGGTCAGTGGAGTGCCGGTCTCTTCGAGGAAGGCGAGCAGGCATGACGCGGGGACTGCGCTCGGCATGGGCGCGCTCAGTTGACCCCGCCATTCCGCAAACGATGATCACGGCCTAGCCCGTAGTCTTCGGAAATCACGCGGCCCCGCGTGAGCCCGGACACGCTTGATGGCGTGCTGACGCTGACCGCCCGGTCGGTCGGCGCGCGGCTCAAGTACGCGCGGCTCGCGCCGCACGCCACCGGGCCGACGGCCAAGACGGCGTTCGGCGTCCTCGAGCGCGCGCAGCTCGTCTCTCGCGTCGGCTCCGTGTCCCGCTGCGGCCTGCTGCTCGCCGCGGGGGCGGGTCGCCGGTCCAAGGCGATCGTGCTGGACGTGGGGGTGAAGCAGCGGCTGGCAGGGATACCGATGGACGTCCAGGTGGCAGGCGCGACCTGCTCGCCATCCACAACGGCGCTGTGGCGGAGCAGTTCGTCGGCCAGGAGCTGAGGTCGTGCAGCGGTGAGGGCAGCGAGGACCTCCACTACTGGTCGCGTGAGAAGGGGGCGGCGGAGGTGGACTACCTCGCGCGCTCCGGCGCCTCGGTGAGGCCCGTCGAGGTCAAGAGCGGGCCCGCGGGCCGGCTGCGCAGCCTGCACCAGGTGCTGCTCGAACAGCCCGAGTGTGCGCCGGGCGTCGTGCTTTCGGAGGCTCCCTACGCGGAGCTGCCGGAGCAGGGCCTCGTCTTCTGCCCCCTCTACTTCGCCGGCTCCCTCGGGCGGTCGGCCTTCGCGGCGGGCGGGATTGGCGCTGCGCAGCCGCGTGCGTCGACTCCGGGGAGCGCTTCGTCAGCCTGAACTGGTCCGCGCGGCGAAGGCAGGCGGCGCGGGTCAGCCCGCGGGGATCGCATCCGTTCCGGAGGCCCACGCCTCAGGCAGCCGCGTGGCGAGATCCAGCAAGGTCGCCCACGCGTCGCGGCCCATCTGCTCGCCCGACAGACGCACGCCCACCCGCCGCAGATCATCCCGCAGGTCGCGCAGGGTGTCCGCCGCCTCCACGGTCCGCGCCCTCGCCGGCAGTGCCTCGGCCCTGTCCACGCCGGCGATGAGGCCCTCCAGGACGCGGAAGACGCTGCTCCACCTGGGGAACGACTCCGGCAGGGCGCCGGGCAGTGAGTCGAGCCACCCGGCGTCGGCGAGGCCGAAGAGCCGCTGGTTCCGCAGCGGGACGGCCTCCAGCAGACCGGCCATGCGCAGGGCCTCCAGCGCCTCCGCGATGTTCCGCTTCGTGTAGCCGGCTTCGGCTGCCACGTCGGCGGCCGAGAGGCGCGCCGACGGATCGGCCAGGAAGGCGCGCAGGACCTCGGCGCGCGCCCCGACGCCGAACAGAGCGCGCAGCTTGAGCACGACGAGCGACGGAGCCGTGAAGTCGGCGACGGCGGAGCGCCTGGTCCGCTGGAATGGGCGGGCCTCGGTGGCGCCGGGCCAGCGCAGGATCGAATGCGCGGTGACGGTGGCCGCCGTCCGGCCGAAGGAGGCCTGCGTCTCCGGCGCCTGGCCTGCGAGCAGGTTGCGCAGTCTCGCCGCGGACACGTAGCGCCCGTAGGCGATGCACCAGTCGGTCGATTCATCGCGGAGGCGCGGGTCCGCGTCGTCGAGGAACGCCGTGAACAGGATGAGGCGCTCCGGGTCGATGGCGTGCGAGGCGTGGCTGCGCCGCCATCCTGCCACGCCCAGCTCGGCCCACAAGCTCCAGGCCAGGTCGACGGCGTTCTCGGTGATCCGCTCGCTAGAGGTCGGCATCGCTCGACTCCACGCCCAGCGCGGTCAGGATTGCCACAAGCGCCTCTCGATAGCCGTCTGAGGGGTCGTGGGTCCGGCTCCAGCGAGCCGCGGTGAGGAGCTCGTCGGGAGACGGATCCAGCCTCCGCAGGTCGGCTGCGTGCTTGCTCCCGATCCCCTGGTCGGCCGCGGCGTACAGCTTGAAGCAGATCTGATCGAGTCGCCCTGCCACCTGAAGGGACAGGCCGCCGAAGCGTCTGCGCTCTACACGATCCTCGAATCCGTTCGGCAGGCCGAAGCGAAGGATCTCGGTGGGTCCCGGATTGAGCCAGTCATCCGAGAGGCCCAGGGTGCGGCCGACGCTCTCGACTGCCGCGGCGAGCGGAGGCGGCACTGGATCAGCCGAGACGTAGGCTCCTCTTTCGACCAGCGCGAGCGCATCGAGGTCTCTCGTGGGACGACTGACGAGCCCAAGCAGCATGAGCCCGCTGCCGCCGATGACGACGACCTCATACGTCTGGCCACGGCTCTCGAGCACCTCACCGAGAGTCCTCAGCGCTTCTTCCAGCAACTGCGGGTCGATGTCCATGTCGCGTATGTTACATGCGCTGAACGCGAATGTAAATTATCCTATCGCGCTCTCAGGCCTGCTCGGCCAGTGTCCCCGGTGCGAGCCCGAGCATCTGCTCGCAGAACAGGTACAGGAGCTCGCGGCAGCGGGACACGGTGATCTCCCAGTAGCCCTCGGCCAACTTGTATCCCAGGCCGTCGCTCAGCGCGATCATCGCCTCGGCGATCGCTTCGGCGCTGGCGACAGGCTTGAACACGCCCATCGCGCGTCCCTGCCGGATGGTCTCAAGGAGAGCGTCGTGACCGGAGAAGAAGACGTCGGCCTCGTCGAACTCGTGGACCCGCTCCCGCACGCTGACCCAGACCTCTTGCCAGAGGCGGTATTCGTCGTGGAGCGGACCCGGACTCGCCAGCGTCAGCTCCAGCAGCCCTCGCAGTCGCCGCAGCGGGTCGTCCTCGGCGGCCATCAACGCCTCGATCCGTGCCGCGAGCCGCTCCTCCGCCCAGGTGAAGCTGGCCAGCAGCAGCGCCTCCTTGGTGCGGAAGGCGCGGCGGACGGCGGCGTTCGACGTGCCCGCCTCGCGGGCGACGTCCTCCAGCCTCATGTTCCGCAGGCCGTGCTGGGCGATCAGCCGGACGGCTGCCTGCAGGATGGCGTCGACGGGCGGGTCCTGTCGCAGGGCGGGATGCTCGACCTCCCCTGAGGCCGCCGACGCACCGGACACGGGCGTCCCGCCCGCCGCGTACCACTGACCGGCCGCCTCCAGCAGTCGAGCGGTCCGCGGCTCCGAGGAGGCCGTCAGGAGCCGGCTCCTGATCCGCAGCGCAGCCCGGTACTCGAGGTCCAGGCGGCGCGCCAGCTCTCTGCCCGAGACGGGTCGCGGCCCTTGGCCGAGTTCATGCGCGGCCCCGAACCAGACGCTCAGCGGGGTGCTCGTGCCGCTGAACGGCGTGTCCGCGGTGGGGTAGAGCTGGCGGCCGCAGACCTCGCAGGAGTAGGCCCGCCGGCCGCGCAGGCGATAGAAGCGCGTGGGCTGCTTGCACTGCGGGCAGACTGCCCTCCGCCCATCCGCCGCGAAGCGACTCCTCCACAGCCACTCGAGGCACTCGTCGTCGTCCGGTGCCGGAGGGTCCGGTGGGCGATCGATCGGGGCACGGGGCGAGCGGCTCATGGTGCGCGGAGACTACCCCGGAGCCCTTTACGTGCACAAGCGTCACCGTGCAGCAAGCTGCTTGTCTGCTCGCGCCTCCCGTCGCACCATGACTCATCGGCATGGCCGAGCCATGGGCCGTCGTGCCGCGCGGGGCGGGAGCGTGGGGGCACCCCCTCGAGCGGCACCACCACCGGAGGGAGGACACCGTGCGCATCAAGTCCCTGCTCATCCTGGGCGTCATCGTCGCCGCGCTGGCCCTGGCGACGCCGGCGCTCGCGGCGCCGCTCTCGTTCGAGGTGACGTACGACGCGGCGGCCGGGGCCACGCCCGTGGACGGGCGCATCATCGTCGTGGCCGCCGATCAGTTCTACGCGGACTACTATCCCGAGCCGCGCTTCTTGCCGGAAGGCGAGGGCGCGGCCACGCCGCCGTTCTGGGGCAAGACGGTCGCAGCGCTGGCGCCGGGCAGCACCGTGACGCTCGGCGACGGCGCCGACGTCTACGGGTATCCGCTGCCGACCATCGCCGAGCTCCCCGAGGGCGACTACTGGGTGCAGGCCGTCCTGAACAGGTACACGACCTTCGACCGCGCCGACGGCTTCAGCATCAAGGCGTTCCTCCCGGGGGGCAGCGACTACGACGCGATGGACAACCCCGGCAGCCTCTACAGCGACCCGCAGATGGTCCACATCGATCCCGACGGCGGTCCCATCGCGCTCTCGCTGACGCACGTCGTGGAACCGCAGGAGCCCGTCCCTCCGGGCGGCGTCGCGGCGCAGGGCAACCCGACCGACTCCAAGCACGTCAAGCACGTCAAGATCAAGAGTGAGCTGCTCTCGGAGTTCTGGGGCCAGGACATGTACCTGGGCGCCGACGTCCTGCTGCCGTCGGGCTACTTCAAGAAGGCGAACCGGCAGCGCAAGTACCCGGTGGTCTACTGGAACTTCCACTATCCGCAGAGCAACCCCGGCGGGTTCGTGGAGCCCCCCGCG
>CAIXSE010000686.1 GCA_903921965.1 uncultured Thermoleophilia bacterium
CGCCCTCGATGTCGGGGACCGTCACGATGCCGGGGTTCACGCGGAAGCCCTGCGCGCGCAGCCACTCCAGGGCGCTGTGGTGGTCCGGCAGGTCCAGGCCCTCGCTGTAGCCGACGGCGTAGCACCACACGTCGAGCGGCCGGGAGGCCGCCAGCTTGGGGTCGAGCTGGCGGATGGACCCGGCGGCGGAGTTGCGCGGGTTGACGAAAGCGGGAAGGCCTTCAGCCAGACGCGCCTCGTTGAGCCGCGCGAACGCGGCGAGCGGCAGGTAGACCTCGCCGCGCACCTCGACGACCGGCGGTGGCGGCCCGTCGCCGCGCAGGCGCAGCGGCAGCGAACCGATGGTGCGCAGGTTCGCGGTGACGTCCTCGCCGACCTCGCCGTTGCCGCGCGTGGCGCCGGTCGCGAACAGGCCGTCGCGATACGTCAGCGAGATCGCCAGGCCGTCGATCTTGGGCTCGACCACGTAGGTCACTCGAGCCTCTCCGAGGCCCCTGCCCTCGAGGAACCGGCGGTTGCGCTGGTCCCACGCGAGAAGCTCGTCCTCGTTGCGTGCGTTCGCCAGCGAGAGCATCGGCTCGAGGTGGCGCACCTGCTCGAACTTCTCGAGGGGCGCCGAGCCGACGCGCTGCGTCGGCGAGTCCGGCGTGACGAGCCCCGGGTGCGCCGCCTCGATCTCCTGGAGCTCGCGGTACAGGGCGTCGTAGGCGGCGTCGTCGATCTCCGGGCTGTCGAGCACGTAGTACAGGTACGCGTGGTGCTGGAGCTGCCCGCGCAGCTCGGCGGCGCGCGCGACCACCCCGGACGGCGCAGTCACCGTCAGACCTCCCGGAGCCCCTGCGGCGCCGGGGCCGGCGCAGGCCCGCGCGGCGCCGCGCCGTCCGCCCGCGTCCCCTCGCCACGAAGGCAGAGCGCGACGAGCTCGCGCGGCCGCTCCAGCCAGTAGTCGGGCCGCGCGGCCAGCAGCGCCTCGCGGCCGAAGATGCCCCACGCCACGGCCGCCGTGGCCATCCCGGCGGCGGCGCCGGCCTGCACGTCGAACGGGCTGTCGCCCACGTAGATCGCCCGCTGTGAGCCGGCCCCGAGCATCTCCAGGCACAAGAGCAGCGGCTCGGGTGACGGCTTGTGCTCGGCGGTGTCGGTCGCCGTCACGACGGCGTCGAACTGCCCGGCCAGCCCGAGGGCGCGGAACGCCATGTGGGTCGTGTCGCGGCTCTTGCTCGTCACGAGACCGAGCCGACGCCCGGAAGCACGGAGCTCGCCGAGCACCTCTTCGATGCCCTCGTAGCCGCGGATCAGCTCGTCGTGCCGGCGGTGGTTGTACTCGCGGTAGACGTCGTACAGCTCCTCGGCGTGCTCCGGCGAGAGCCGCTCCATCTGCGCCCGCAACGGCCTGCCCACACCGGCGAGGATGTGCTCGTCGGGCAGCTCGCGCCCGAGCACCGCGCGCGTGGCGTGCCGGAACGACTCGACGATGAGCTCGACCGTGTCGACCACGGTGCCGTCGAGGTCGAAGAGGACCGGGTCGAACCCGATGCGCGGCTCGTCACCCACGGATGGCCTCGAGGTCCATGTCCCAGCTGGCGAGGTCGGCGAGCAGGTCCGGGTCGAGCAGGTCGTAGCTGAGCGGCGTCACCGCCACCGCACCACCCGCCACCACCTCGAAGTCGGTCGCCGCCCCGTGCACCGAGGGCGGGTGGTCGCAGAGGACCGGGTACTCCCGGGGATCGCCGGCGCCGCCTTCGTGACCGCCCGCGGACGCCAGGGCGACGAAGTCGTAGCAGCTGGCTCCGCCGAGGCGCGCAGGGTGGATCCCGGTGAACGCGGCCACCGGCCTGTCGGGAAGGTTCACGTTGAGGATGGTGTGCTGCGGGAGTCCCCGCGCGATGACGTGACCGACGATCGCGCGGATCACGGGCGCAGCCTCGGGCAGCCAGCCGGGGGCCTCGCTCTCCACGGAGAAGGCCAGTGCCGGGAAGCCGCGCAAGGCGGCTTCGAACGCCGCCCCCACCGTGCCCGAGTACGTGATGTCGGCGCCCATGTTCGAGCCGGCGTTGACGCCCGAGACGACCATGCCGGGCACGGGACACCGGACGCCCACCAGGGCGACCCGCACGCAGTCGGACGGCGTGCCGTCGCAGGCGAGGCCGGGCCAGCCTTCGCCGAACCGTTCCTCGCGCAGGTGCAGCGGCCTGTCGATGGTGATGGAGCGCGCCACGGCGCTGGCGTCGTGGTCGGGCGCGATGGTCCAGATGTCGCCGAGGCCGTCGAGGGCGCCGCGCAGCACGGCCAGGCCGGGCGCGTGGAGGCCGTCGTCGTTGGTGAGGAGGATCTGCAGGGTCACGCCGCCATTGTAGCCGAGCGGGCCCCACGTCACCCTCGCGCGCCGCCCCGGCCGGCGCTGCCGCCGGGGGCACGGCAGGCCGCGGCAGGAGTCGGCGGGCGGCCGTCGTATCTGCCCACAGGCCAAGCAGAGGGAGCCGGGTGACGCACGCGAGGCACGTCTCGCATCCCGAGCGGGGATGCCGGTTCACGGTCCGCCGCATCGCGGCCCTCGCCGCATCCCTTCTGGCCGTCTCGGTCCTCGTCGTGGTCTCCGGCCCCGCCTACCTGTGGCCGCTGTTCGTCTTCCCCCTGCTGCTCGCCGACGTGTTCTTCTTCGAGCTGGGCAGCGTGGTGGTCACGTTCTGGCTCGGCAACTTCCTCGTGCTCCACTACAGCCTCGCGGCCACGGCGGACGCGGCGACGGTCCGCGAGACCCTGCTGGGAACGGCGCTGTTCTTCACCGCCGGACTCCTGCTGGGGCGCGTGCTGCGCCGACAGCGCGCCCGCAACGACGAGCTGACGGCCTCGTCGCTCACCGACAGGCTCACCGGCCTCTACAACTACGGCACCTTCGCGGACTACCTCCACAACGAGGTCACCAAGGTCGACAGGTACGGCGGCGAGCTCACCCTGGTCATGCTCGACCTCGACCACTTCAAGCAG
>CAIXSE010000687.1 GCA_903921965.1 uncultured Thermoleophilia bacterium
CCGGCGCCGCGCGCGCCGTCCCGCCCGCGGCGCACGCCGCGGCTTCGGCGGCGCGCCCGGCCGCGGCGGCCACGCCCGCCCGCTCCGCGGCCACGTACGCGCGCACGATCCGCGAGGGCCGCAAGGCGGCGGCGGCGCTGCTGGCGCAGTCCGGCGCCGCCTCCCTCTCCCTCGCCCTCCAGAGCGGCGACCGGGTGGTGTGGCAGGAGACGTTCGGCTACGCCGACCGGGCCACGCAGACCGCCCCGGCCGCCGACACCATGTACGGCATCGGCTCCGTCAGCAAGATGCTCGCCGCAGTCGCCGTCATGAAGCTCGCCGACCAGGGCAAGGTCGACCTCGACCGTCCGCTCTGCGAGTACGTGCCCGCCTTCCGCATGCCCCTGCCGATGTACCGCCAGATCACCGTGCGCATGCTGCTCGACCACTCGTCCGGCCTCCCAGGCTCCACGTACGGCGACTGCACCACCGGCACCTACTTCCCCGGCTACCTGCAGCAGGTGCTGGACACCCTGGCCGTCTCGCGCATGAAGACGACCCCCGGCCTGATCGCCGTGTACTGCAACGACGGCTTCACCCTCACCGAGGCGCTCGTGGCTGCCGTGAGCGGCAAGAGCTTCGCCGAGTACGTACGCGACGAGGTCCTGGCGCCGCTCCACATGGACCACTCCGCCTACCCGCTCGAGCGCTTCGCCGACGGCACCTGGGCGAAGGCGTACGACGGCGACACCGCGTACCGCTTCGAGGTGCTGAACGCGCTGGCCTCGGGCGGGCTCTACTCCACGCCGTCCGACATGAGCCACCTCGCGGCGATGTTCCTGAACGGCGGCACCTACGGCGGCGCGCGCGTCCTGAGCGCCGCCGCGGTCGCCGCGATGGGCGAGTCGGCGGCGGCGCGCTCGTTCCACGCCGTGACCGCAGCCAAGTGGGACTTCGGCCTCGGCTGGGACACGGTGACGCAGCCGGGCCTTGCCGCGGTCGGCGTCACCGGATGGATGAAGGGCGGCGACTCCGGCGTGTACCACGCCGCCCTGCTCGTCGCGCCCCGGGCGAAGCTCGCGCTCACGGTGACCGGCGTGGCCCCGCTCGACTCCGGCACGCTCGAGGACCTGGCCGAGGACATCGTCGTGCACGCCCTGGCCGACCAGGGCACGATCAAGCGCCTGCCCAGGCCGGTCCCCACGAAGCCGCTCCCCACGCGCACCGCGACGCAGGGCCAGCTCGACGCCATGAGCGGCTACTGGGCCTTCACTCAGGGGCTGTTCCGCATCACCGGGACGCCGGGCAAGGCGCAGGACCTCACGTTCGCCTCGTTCACCGGTGACGGATGGAACGCCGGGACGCCCGGCTGGACGCTGCGCACCGACGGGCTGTGGCACAACGACCTCGTGACGAGCGCGCTCGGCACCGTCTCCGCCGGCGGGCGGCGCTACCTCGTGTACGACACCGTCGGCGCCAACGGCTTCTACCGCGTGCGCGAGTCGCTCGCCGAGAAGATCGAGCCGGGCGCGCCGCTCTCGGCGGCGTGGCGCGCCCGCATCGGTCAGACGTACCTCGCCGTGAACGCGCGGCCCGACGCCGACGAGTACCAGTACGCCGGAGCGATGCTCCTGCACATCGGCGACGTCCCCGGTCTGCCCGGCTACGCCGTCGTGACGACGCCCGGGTACGGCACGCAGCCGGTCGACGCGGGCGCGGGCGACGACCGGGGCGCCATGTTCCTGCAGATCCCCGGCGAGGGCTCGCGCGACCTCGAGGACGCCGTCTTCGAGGACCACGGCGCCGAGGAGTGGGTCTGGTGGGGCGACACGCTCTACCGCCCGCAGGCCTCGGTGCCGGAGCTCGCCGCCGGGACGGCCACGGTGACCGTCGGCGCCGAGGGCTACGGCGAGTGGCGGGCGGTGCCCGCCGCCGGCACGCTGACCGTCACGGCGCGGGCGGGCGGCCCGGCCGTCGGGCACTGGATCCTCTTCGGGCCGGACACGGAGCCGCTGGCCCGCGGCTCGGAGTTCCCGGCGGCCGTCGCCGTGCCGGATGCCGGCAGCTACCTGCTGCTGTTCGGCCCGGCCGGCGCGAGCGCCACGGTCGCGTCCGCGCCCTGAGGCGCCGAGGCCGGGCGGCGGGCGCCTGCGGCGCCCGCCGCCCGGCCTCGGACCCGCTGCGTCACTCCTCGATGTGATTGAGCTGCGACACCCCGGCGATGTCGGTCTTGCCGAGGGCGGCCGGCCCGTAGTAGTCGAGCCCCGAGGCGCCGTTCATCGCGACGTTCACCGTCTTCGAGGCCCACACGCTGGCCTTCGAGGCCTCGACCAGCACCACGTTGACCGTCTGGGCGGTCACGTTCTTGAGCGAGACCATGCTCGCCCTGGACCCCGTGAGGTCCACCCTGCGCGCCTTGCCGAGCAGGGTGACCATCGAGCCCTCGGCCGTGACCTTCAGCGCGCCGCTCACGACGATGCCGCCGCCGAGCTTGCCGCCGCCCGAGGCCTTCATGGTCGCGCTCGCGGCACGGACGCGCTCCAGGTTGAGCTGCGCCGCACCGGAGACGGTGAAGGCGATGTCGCCGGTGGAGGTGAACTTCTCGGCGTACGCGTCGCCGCCGGCTGTCACCTCGAGCAAGGAGAGCTCCGGCATGACGATCTCGGCCGAGGCGTCGACGAGCTCGTACTTCTTCGACGGGTCGAGGCCGACGACGAGGGTGTCGCCCTCGACGCTCACTCTGAGGTACTGGACGGCGTTCTCGTTGGCGCTCGCCGAGACGGCGAACGAGTGGCCCCGCCGGACCACCGTCGACACGCCCTTGTCGACGCGCACCGAGGTGAAGCCCGAGAGGTCGTAGGTCTTCGTCTCCTGGACGCCGCTCCCGGTGACCACGTCGCTCGCGGCCGTCGACGAGGAGCCCCCGCACGCCGCCGCGGCCACGGCCAGACCGAGCACCACGGACAGGAGCAGAACGCGCTGCAAGACTCTCGATCTCACGGGAAACGGCCTCCTCGTCGCTTGGCGTCCGCCGAGTCTACCGCAGGCGTCCCGGACGCGCCGCCCGGAGGACGGCGGCGGCGCGCGTCACTCACTCCCCCATGCGCCCGACCTGCGACCCACCCGACGTCCGCACGTCGCCCAGGGCCGGCGAGCCGCCGTACTCCAGCCGCGAGCCGCCGCTGACGTCGGCGTCGAGAGTGCCGGTCACCAGCACCGTGCCGCGCGACCCGCCCGAGAGCTTCGCCGTGAGGTCGCCGATCGTGAAGGTGCCGAGATCGAGGTTGCTGCCGCCGGAGGCGTCGAGCGTCGCGGAGGGCACGGCGCCGGTCACGCCGAGACGGCTGGAGGCGGTCACCGTCGCCGTCAGGGTCCTGGCGGTGAGGTCGCCGCTGAGCCCGGAGGCGTCGGTGACGCCGGCCGTCACCGCACCACCCCGCACCCCGCTCAGCCCGACGTAGGACCCCTTCGTCACCGTCAGCTCGAGGGCATCGTCCGAGGCGACGCCGTAGACCCGCACCTTCGACCCGCCGCTCACCTCGAGCGCGCTCAGCTGCGGCAGCGCCACGGTGACCCTGAACGTCGCCCCGAGGTAGTTCCTGCCGGGCTTGAGACCCACGTGCAGGGTGTCGCCGTCGACCCTGGCCACCAGGTACTCGGTCAGGTTCGCGTCCATCGTCGCGGCGGCCGC
>CAIXSE010000688.1 GCA_903921965.1 uncultured Thermoleophilia bacterium
CGCCGCCCGACGCAGCGGCCGAAGCGGCCGAGGCCGGGCCCGCGGACCCCGGCGAGCGTCCGGCCGGGTCGTGAGGTCCGGGGCGGCGCCGACGGAGTCGGCGGCGGCCGCCACGGCGCGGGGCGGGTTGTGAGGCCGCGCCCCGCGGGGCATACAGTGAGATGAGTCGTGTGGCGGGAGGGGTCGTCAGGCCCCGCCCGCCACTGGCCGCAGTGAGCGGCCGCTGACGAGGAGGTCCACGTGACTGACGACATCGTGACCACGGGCGCCGCCGTCGCCCTCGAGACCTGTGCCACCGACGGTTCCACCGGTCTGGCCGACGCCGTGGTCCAGGCGCGCGGGCTCACCAAGCTGTACGGCCAGGGAGACGCCTGCGTGCACGCCCTGGCCGGGGTAGACCTCGACCTGGGGCGCGGGGCGTACACCGCCATCATGGGCCCCTCGGGATCCGGCAAGTCCACCCTGATGCACGTGCTCGCCGGCCTCGACCGGCCGTCGGCCGGCAACGTGTGGATCGACGGGCAGGAGATCACCTCGCTCAAGGAGCGCGCCCTCACCCAGCTCCGGCGCGACAAGATCGGCTTCATCTTCCAGACGTTCAACCTGCTGCCGACCCTCAAGGCGCAGGAGAACATCGTCCTGCCGCTGACCATCGCCGGGCGCAAGGGCGACGAGGCGTACATCGAGCAGCTCATCGACACCGTCGGCCTGCGCGACCGGCTCGACCACAAGCCCGCCGAGCTCTCCGGGGGGCAGCAGCAGCGCGTGGCCGTCGCCCGCGCGCTCGCCACGCGGCCCGCCGTGCTCTTCGCCGACGAACCCACCGGCAACCTCGACTCGCGCACCGGCGAAGAAGTGCTCCAGCTGCTGCGCGCCTCGTGCGACGACCTGGGGCAGACCATCGTCATGGTCACCCACGACGCCCACGCGGCCACGTACGCGGACCGCATCCTCTTCCTGAAGGACGGGCGCATCGCCCACGACTGCGGGCGTCTGGGCCGCGACGACATCTACGACGTGATCAAGTCGCTCGAGGCCACGGGGTGACGGCGTGATCCGCATCGCCTGGCGCAGCCTCACGGCGCACAAGCTGCGCACCTTCCTGACCACGCTGGCGATCCTGCTCGGCGTGGCCATGATCTGCGGCACGTACGTGCTCAGCGACCAGATCGACAGCGGCTTCAAGAACATCTTCGCCGACGCGTACAAGGGCATCGACGTCACCGTGACGCGCAAGGCGAAGTTCGCGAGCGGGATGTCGGCCGCTTCGGAGGGCCTGCCGCAGTCGCTCGAGCAGAAGATCCGCGACGTCGACGGAGTCGCCGAGGCGTACGGGTTCGTGACCGGCCTGGGCGCCATCGCCGTGGACGGCGAGGTGGTCTCCACCGGCGGCGCCCCGACGCTGTTCTTCTCCGCCGTGCCCACCGACATCAGCAACACGACCTACGTCAAGGGCGGCCTGCCCGCGGGACCCGGCGAGGTCTCCGTCATCCAGAAGCTCGCCCAGGACAAGGGCCTCGACGTCGGGTCGGCCCTCACGGTGGTCACGCCCGGCGGCAGCGAGGAAGTGCGCGTCACCGGCATCTTCACGTTCGCCTCGCAGTCCTCGCTGGGCGGCTCGACCCTGATCGACGCCGACCTCTCCGACATGCAGCGCTGGTTCAGCATGCAGGGCCGGTTCACCGAGATCGACGTCAAGGCGGCGCCCGGCGTGACGGCCGGCGAGCTCGTCGCCCGCATCGAGGGGGTCGCCCCGCCGTACGCGCAGGTGCGGACCGGCACGCAGGCCGCCGCCGACCAGACGAAGCAGATGAGCGACGCCGTCGGCAGGTTCCTCAAGCCGATGCTGCTGTCGTTCGGCGGCATCGCCGTGCTGGTGGGCGCGTTCATCATCTTCAACGCGTTCTCGATGACGGTCGCCCAGCGGCGCCGCGAGTTCGCCATGCTCCGCGCGCTCGGGGCGAGCCGTCGCCAGGTGCTGGTGACGCTCACCGTCGAGGCGCTGGCGATGGGCGCGCTGGCCTCCGCCGCCGGCATCGTCGTGGGGCTCGGCCTGGCGACAGGCGTGATCAAGCTGTTCCAGGCCGTGGACGTCGACATCCCGCACAGCGGCCTGGTGCTGGCGCCGCGGACCGTCGCGATCTCGCTGGCGGTCGGCGTCCTCGTGACGCTGCTCTCCGCCGTCGTGCCCGCGTGGCGCGCGACCCGCGTGCCCCCGGTCGCGGCGCTCCAGGAGGGCGCCGCCGTGCCGCCCGGCAGGTTC
>CAIXSE010000689.1 GCA_903921965.1 uncultured Thermoleophilia bacterium
AAGAACTCACCGCCCGCGGCCTCGCCACCAACAACACGCTCACCTTCGTCCTCTCGCAGCTGCTCGACTGCGCCAAGTGCGTGCAGCGCGGCGGCGAGCGGGCCAAGGCCAACGGCGTCGAGCTCTGCAAGTGGCGCTCCGTGATCACCCACATGGAGGCCCGCTACGGCGACCTCGGCGGCCTCCGCGAGGCCGGCGCCGAGGCCGGCGTCGAGATCACCGAGGCCGACGTGCGCACCGCCGAACTCGCCATCTTCAAGAAGGCCTATCAGACGGTCAAGGAGCGCGGCTACCCGAGCAAGATGCTCTCCTGCTCGCTGCGCCTCGGCCCGACCGTCGACGGCGTCCAGCACCTGTGGCACCTCGAGGAGAAGGCCGGCGCCGACATCGTCGTCACCTGCCCGCCGCCGCTCATCGACGAGGTCATCTTCTGGGACCGCGCCGACCAGGTGAAGTTCAACCCGGGCCAGATCGACGTCGCCCCGCCCGAGGACGTCATGGAGAAGCTCATGAAGGTCGAGTACTTCAGGCGCGCCTACGACGAGGACGGCTACACCCGCGAGGAGTACAACACGCACCCGGCGCTCGTGAAGACCGCCGCGGCGTTCTCCAAGGCCACCAACGAGATGGTCGCCTTCGCCGACAACTGCATCAAGGGCGTCTCCAACACCTGAGCTTCCCACCGACGGTCTGCTGACTGACGAAAGGACTTCCGGCATGACGGACATCAAGGACAAGATCAACCCCTACGTGTGGACGGCCCCCGAGTACAACACGTCCATCCTCGACAAGGCGTGGGCGCAGCCGGACTACGGCCGCATGATGCTCAACGAGAACCCCATCCCGCCGTCGGAGGCCGTGGTCAAGGCCATCACCGAGATGGCCGAGAAGGGCAACCGCTACCCGGACCGCGCGTACCGCCTGCGCGAGAAGCTCGGCAAGCTGCACGGCGTCGCGGCCGAGAACATCGCCCTCGCCAACGGCTCGTCGGAGACCATCGACGCCATGATGCGCGTCTTCCTGCAGCCGGGCGACGAGTTCCTCTGCTCGAACCCGACGTTCGAGATGTTCCCGTCGCGCGCCGGCCTCTGCAACGCGAAGACCGTGCAGGTCCCGCTGCGCGAGCCCGACCTGCAGTACGACGTGCCGGCCATGCTCGACGCCGTCACCGACCGCACCAAGCTGATCCTCATCATCAACCCGAACAACCCGACGGGCATCTTCATCGACGACGCCGACCTCCACAAGTTCGCCGAGCTCGGCATCCCGATGTGCATCGACGAGGCCTACCTGGACTACCACCCCGACGTGGCCGCCAAGATCGACTTCGTGAAGAAGTACGACCACGTGTTCCTCTCGCACACGTTCTCCAAGGCCTTCGGCCTGGCCGGCATCCGCATGGGCTACGTGGTGGGCTCGCCGACCGTCGTCGACGCCTTCAACCTCATGTACCTGCCCTGGAACCTCAGCCTCATGGCGATCGCCGCGGCTGAGGCCATCCTGGACACCGGCGAGGTCAGCGAGAAGGTCACGTACAACAACGACTGGATGGCCACGTTCATCAAGGAGCTCGAGGCCAAGGGCTGCAAGCCGTTCCCGCCGCACGGCAACTACATGCTGGTCGACGCCTCCGTGAGCGGCAAGACGAGCGCCGAGATCGTGCAGGCCGCATACGACAGCAAGAAGATCTTCATCAAGACCATCAAGCCGATCAACGGCAAGGAAGGCTACTTCCGCGTGACCCCCGGGACGCCGGAGGAGAGCCAGCGCTTCGTGGAGTTCGTCCGCGAGTACTTCTGAGCCGCCTGACGGCTGTATGACGACCGGCCTCAGCCTCCGTTCTCCCGCCACGCGGGAGGGCGGAGGCTGACGGCCATCAGGCCCTGACGAAAGGATCCAGATGAGCACAGTCGTTGACGAGGCGGCGCTGCAGCAGAAGTGCATCGAGACGATCCGCTTCCTCGCCGTCGACGGCGTCCAGAAGGCCAA
>CAIXSE010000690.1 GCA_903921965.1 uncultured Thermoleophilia bacterium
CCGGTGACGAACGCCACGAGGCCGAGCCGCGCCGCGAGGCGCGTGAGCAGCTCGCCCGTCTCCGCCGGCACCACGGCGTCGGCCGGCGTGGGGGCGATGGGGGAGAGCGTCCCGTCGATGTCGCAGAACAGGGCGCTGCGGCCGGGCGCCGAGGCGCAGGCCGCCAGACACGCCTCCAGCGCCGTTGCGCCCTCGAGGATCGTACGCTCGTGGTCCACCTCTGCTCCTTGCCGCGGGCCCCAAGCCTACCGGAGGGACCGGCGGAGGCCAACGGGGTGCTCCGCGGGCACCGCCGCGCCGGCTACAGGTTCCCGCGGGGGCTGCCGATACGGGTGAGCGACATGCCCGAGCCTCACGACAGCAGCCGCGGCGTGCCCCAGGCGCGTCCCGCACAGCAGGCTCGCCGCGCGCGCGACGCGCGCGGGGACCCGTACCTCAAGTCCATGCTGCTCGGCCTCATCGAAGACAGCTACCTGCACACCGGTACGTTCACGCAGTTCGCGGCCGAGGTGCTCCAGGTGCTCGCGTACGCCGTCAGCGTCCCGGTGGCGTTCACCGAGGGCTTCCTGCGCGCGTACCTCTCCATCGACCGTGTCGTCGAGGAGGAGGACGGGCGCATCGTCATCGTCCCCAAGAAGAACGCCAGCGTCGAGGACCTCATCCGCGACGTCGACGAGCTCACGGCCCAGGTCGAGCCCGGCGCAGTCTTCAACCCGGTGGTACGGGCGCGGCTGGACGCCGTCCACCAGGTGTCGGGCAAGGCGATGAAGTGGGACATCGACGCGCTCTCGCAGATGGACGACGAGCAGCTCATGGACGTGCTCAGGGAGATGCAGGCGGAGTCGGAGCGGCTCGCCGCCGAGGACGACGCTGCCGGGGACGAGGCAACCGACGCCGTGCGCGCGAAGCTCGCGGCGATCCGGCGCAGCGTGGGCCGGTTCCAGGCGCAGCAGGCCGCCGGCGGCGCCGGCGAGGGGGCTGCGCCGGGCCCGGGCGGGGCCGAGCGTCCCGGCTGAGGCTCGCACGGCGCGCCGCGTCTCGCCCCGCCGTCGCGCGCCGGCTTCAGGTAGGATAGCGGAGGGCTCCAGGAAGCGATTGCATGACCCACTTCTCCGACAGACTGGCACTCGCCATCCGCGAACGGCGCAGCGTCGTGTGCGTCGGGCTCGACCCTGTGCTCGAGCGCATGCCGCCGCGGCTCGCCGAGACGTACCGCGGGCGGGTCGGCGACCTCGGCGACGAGGGCGCCGTCGCGGCCTGCTTCGAGCAGTTCTGCACCGACATCATCGACGCCGTCGCCGAGACCGCCGCCTGCGTGAAGCCGCAGGCCGCGTTCTTCGAGCAGTACGGCGCCGCGGGCTGGGCCGCGCTCTCCGCCGTGGTGCGGTGCGCGCACGAGTACGAGCTCCCGGTGATCCTCGACGTGAAGCGCGGCGACATCGCTTCGACCGGCGCCGCCTACGGGCTGGCCGCCTTCGGCGGCGCCCCCGGCTTCACCGGCCCCGTGGGCGGCGTCGGCGCCGACGCCGTCACCGCCAGCCCGTATCTGGGTGACGATTCGCTCGAGCCGCTGGTGAAGCACTGCGCCGACGGCAGGGGGGTCTTCGTCCTCACGCGCACCAGCAACCCCGGCGCGGCGCTCCTGCAGGAGCGCGAGAGCGCCGGGCGCCCGCTGTTCCTGCACGTCGCCGCGCTCGTGCACGAGCTCGGCGCGGAGTACGTCGGGGACTACGGGTACAGCGACGTCGGCGCCGTGGCCGGCGCCACCGCGCCCGAGCAGCTGCGCCTCGTGCGCGAGGCGCTCCCCCAGGCCTTCCTGCTGGTCCCGGGCTACGGCGCCCAGGGCGCGGGCCCCGAAGCCCTCCGCGGAATCGCCGCCGGCGAGGCGGCAGGGTTCGTGGTCAACGCCTCCCGCTCCATCATCTTCGCGTGGCAGGACGGCGTCTCCGATCACAAGAGGGCTGCCGCCCGCGCCGCCGAATCTATGCGCAACGACCTCTCGACGATCACGTGAGCGACTACGGACAACCTGGCGAGCCGCCTCGCCGCCGCTACTCGGCGGGGCAGCCGTCGTCGCCCTACGACCCGCCCTACGACGACTCGGGGCCGCCGGCCGACGACCCCATGGCGGCCCTCGAGCAGCGCCTGCAGAACATGTCGCCCGGGCCACCGGCGCCGCAGGCGCATCCCATGCCCGAGAGCCTGCCGTCCGTCGCCGCGCCGCCGCCCCCGCGCGACCGTCCGCGCACCAGGCCCCGTCCCGAGCGCGCGCGCCGGCGCCGCGGCTCGCTCGTGGCGCGTATCGCCGCTCCCATCGTCTTCCTCGTAGCGGTGATCGCGCTCGTGGCTCTCGTCTACGAGTCCGGTATCG
Organism: uncultured Thermoleophilia bacterium; assembly: GCA_903921965.1. Next base: position 2,372 of record CAIXSE010000690.1, read on the forward strand.
TCGGCGGCACCGACGAGTCGCCGAAGGCCACGCCCACTCCGGTCGCCACCAAGAGCACCAGGAGCGGCGGCCAGACCACGGTGGTGGCGTTCAAGAAGTACACGGTGAAGGACGGCGACACGCTCTCCGCGATCGCCGACAAGTACGGCACCACCGTCGACGAGATCCTCGCGCTCAACCCCAAGATGAGCACGAGCACGCTCGTCGTGGGCACCATGATCAAGGTGCCCAAGCCTTCTCCCAGCCCGTGACGGAGCGGCCGGCCACTGCCGGCCCGCCTTCCGGTATCACGTAGCTCACCGGCCGCTCCGGCCTGCTCCCGTGTCCCCGTCCGGCGGCCGCCGCGTGCCTCGCCGGGCGGCCGCCTCCGCGCGCCGCCCGGCCTCGCCGTTCCCGTGCTTCCGCCCGCTCCGCGGGTGCCTCTCCGGCCGTCGTCGCGGCCCAACGACGCCCCCGTCGCCCGTGCGGCGTCGCCGTGCCGTGGAGGAAGGGAAACGACGAGTGGGGTGAGAATCCTTCAAAGTGTTGCAAAGTGGGGAGAAGTGGGGTACGGTGGCGCCATGCAGCGGCCGGTCCTCGTAGGGGAGTACGAACTGACCCTCGACGCGAAGAATCGCGTCGCCGTC
>CAIXSE010000691.1 GCA_903921965.1 uncultured Thermoleophilia bacterium
CCTCACGTCATTCTTACCGGCCGGCACGGCTGCGTTGACAGCACGCGAGACGAGGCGGAGACTTGACGGGTCTTCGGTGAGGTGGAGAGTCTCTCATCGACCACGTACCTGCTTCGGCAGCGTAGTAAGTGTTCCGGGGACTGGGAGTCCCGGCACCGGGGACCGACGGAAAAGGGAGCGACGGAGTCGCTCCCTTTTCGCATGGCAGGTCGGCGGCCGTCGCACCCGTCGCGGGGAGGGCGAAGGTCATGAACGAACTGGTGCGCCCCACCTTCGATGCGCTCGAGCCACCGCTGCGTACGGTCTGCGGCTTCACGCCGTACTCGCGGCTGTTCGCCGAGGCCGAGGTCGTGCGCCGCCAGGGTCACCAGCTCAAGCCCGGCTGCCTCGGTCGCATCGCAGAGCACGCGCCGGACATCGAAGAGGGGTACCGGCTGACTTGACGCGCCTGCCTGAAGGCAACGTGAACCCGTCAGCCTCATCGTCACTCTGTCCCGGCGCGCGATGAGCGCGCAGACTCTCGCCATGTCCGTCGCGGCCTTGCCCATAGTTAGCTGATTTGCTAACTTTGGGTCGTACATCGTCGAGTGCTTCAACTACGACGTCCTGGCCGTGATCGAGGCTTGGCCGGTCGGGGTGCTGGCGGCCTACGCACGATCGGTGGAGTTGCTGATGGAGATCGGGCCACAGATCGGGATGCCTCACTCTCGAGCATTGGGAGGCGGCCTCTTCGAGCTTCGCCCGCACGCTCGGGAGGGCGCCGGACGAGCCTTGCACTGCTACCTGTCGGGTCGGCGCGTCGTCATCCTGCATGCGTTCGTGAAGAAGACGCCGCGCACACCGCCCGCGGAACTGGCGCTCGCGCGGCGCCGCCTGAGGGAGGTGCGGCGTGGCTGACGAAGGCCATCGACCGGTCCGGCACGAGCACGAAGCGTTCCTGGCGCGCGTGATGAAGCGCAAGGGGTTCGCCGCGGCGTACGCGGAGAGCGCCGGGGACTACGCGCTGGTGCATGAACTGATTGCCGCTCGGGCTGCGGCCGGCCTCACGCAGGAGCAGGTAGCTGCGACCATGGGCACGACCAAGAGCGCGATCTCACGTCTGGAGGGCTTCGCCGGTCCGTCTCCCTCGGTCACCACGCTGCGGCGGTACGCGGCCGCTGTCGGATCCGATGTGGAGATCCGGCTGATCCCGCGTCAGCCGGTCGAGCTTCAAGACACCGATCGGCGGGCCGCTGACGACGCCGGCGCCGAGCTGTCCGCGTAGCGCCGACGGGCCGGCTCCCGGCTGGTGGCCGGGCTTCGGGAGTCAGTCCGCAGTGACGCTCGCGCTCTCCCCGGCCGGCCCATACAGCAACAGCCAGGAGCCGGCCGGCGCCTGCACCACGGCCGGCAGGGCGGAGCCGCGGCCGGCCGGGCCGAAGTCCTTGTCGTAGAGCAGCCAGGTGCTGCCGGCCGCGAGGCGCAGCGTCGTGGCGGCCGGCACGCGGCGCCACTCGCCGTAGCCCTCGGGGCCAAAGGTCACCGTGTTCGCGCCGGCGGCCAGCACCGGCACGCCGTCGGCGGGCCGGAAGAGGCCGCCGCTCCAGCGCACCCAGTCTTCGGCGCCGTGGCGCTCGATCACCGCGTCCTCGAGGTCCCTGCCGTAGGCCTTGGGGACCTGCAGGAACATGTGCGCGACGTCGTCGTCGCGTGAAGCGTCCACGGGCTGCGTGCCGTAGTCGAGCGTCGTGACGGCGAGGTAGCCGGGGGCGCCGGGGATCTCGTCGATCTTCAGGACCGGCCCTCGGGCGAAGGCGAGGGAGGAGTACGTCGGCAGGCCGTTCACAAGCAGCCAAGTGTGGCCGGCGCGCTGCTGCCAGGCGCCGGTCGCCGGATCGTTGGGCTGCAGACGCTGGGCGAACGCGATCTGGTACGCGCGGGCGCCGAGGATGCCGGGGCCCGCGAGGCCGAGATAGCGGCGGCCGTCGGCCGCGATCGTGAACATGGCGGTGGGATCGCCCGGCACGCGGAACTTGCCGTCGGTGCAGAGGCGCATGCCCTCCTTGTAGGACGCCCAGGCGCCGCCGCTGAGCACCTGCGCGTCGAGCGCCTGCGGGTCGGTCGCCGAGCGCACGATGCGGTAGACCCCGTCGGACCGCCCGTAAGTGCCCTCCATCGCGCTGAGCTGCGCCTCGCTCGTCTTCGTGACCGGCGGCGCGTCGACGGGCGCCGTCTGCGGCAGCCGCCTGATCGTCCCCTGCTCCTTGAGCGCGTGGATCAGGATGCGGCGGGCGATGGCGTCGCAGGCCTCCGTGCCCAGCGGCGTGGTGGAGACGACGGCCACGGCGAGCTTGCCCCTGGGCGAGACGATGAAGCAGGAGTGGTAGTCCCAGATGCCGCCGTTCTTGGCCCAGCTGACGACGCCGGCGGCGAGCGAGACGGGCTCGGTGACGGTGTCCCAGCCGAGCCCGTAGTTGGTCGCCGCGGTCGGCAGCGGGTCGAAGCTCGTTGTGACCTGGCTGGTGCCCATCTCGGTCACCGCGGCCCGCGAGAGGAAGGTCCTGCCTCCCCACCGCCCCCGGTGCATGAGCATCGTCCCGAGCCTGCCGAGGTCCGCGGGCGTGGAGTACACCCCGCCTGAGCCGAAGATGTCGCAGATCTCGTGCGCGTTGGCCTGGTCGCCGGCGTAGCCCTCGGGGTAGCCCCGTGCCCAGTCGCCGCCGGCGAAGGCTTCCTCGCCTACCGGGCACACGGTGCGGGTCATGCCCAGCGGGGCGAAGATCTCGTCGTGCGTGAACTGCGCGTAGCTCTTGCCGCTGGCGGCCTGCACGACGGCCTCGGCCACCGCGTACCCCTCGTTGCAGTAGACGCTCATGAAGCCGGGCGTCGTCTTGAGGCGCTCCCGGCTGAGCGTGTCGAGCAGCTGCGCCAGATACCCGGGGAAGTAGACGGTGGTGTCCTCGTTGTAGTAGTCGGAGCCCGGGAGTCCGGAGGAGTGGTCGAGCAGCATCCGCACCGTGATGGCGGCGTACTGCGGGTCGGCCATCGTGAAGGTGGGCAGGTAGCGCGTGACGGGCGCGTCCAGGTCGACCTTGCCCTGGTCGACGAGCCTCATGACGGCGACCGCGCAGATGACCTTGCTGACCGAGGCGATGCCGTACATGGTGCCCGGGCCGGGCGCCTTCTTCGCGGCCCGGTCGGCGTGGCCCCAGCCCTGCTGCCAGACCAGGCGCCCGTCGCTCACGAGCGCGAGCGAGGCGGAGGCGCCGGGGGCCTGCGCGAGCGCCTCCTGCACGGCCGTTCGGCCGTCGCGGATGGTGGCGGGGTAGGTGGTGGTGCGCGCGGCGCTCGAGGACGCCGCGGCCGCGCTCGGCGCGGCGATCAGCGCGGCCACGAGCAGGGCGAGCAGGAGCACGACCGCGCCCAGCGCCCGCCCGCCTGCGGCGGCGGGCGCGTGACGGCCGACAGCTGGTGACACGGCGTGCATCGGACCTCCAGACATCCCCTTGGTCACCTATCGGCAGCGTTGCACTCCGGACTGAGGCGTCGGGTCGTCCTTCCGCCTGTTCGAGTTCCTCGACATCCAGGAGGCGCTGGCCGGCATCCTGGGTATGGCCGTCGACCTTGCGACGCCTGCCTCGCTGCATCCACAGCTGCGAGACGCGATCCTCTCGGAGGCCCCGCGTGCCGCCTGGATCGTGGCGCCTTCGCATCGACGACATCCTCGCGGCGGTCGACGCGATCCTTCAGTTCACGGCCGGGATGGATCGGACCACCCTTGCCGGTGACCGTCGCACCGAGGACGCAATGGTGCGCAAGCTCATCGTGACGGCTTGTCGGGATGCCGGCCGCCGCCACTCGATCCCCGACGCCACCGGCGGCCGATCGCAAGGATGGTGTGCGGCTGGTTGAAAGGCTTCGGGCTGCCCGTCGATATCGTGGCCGTCGGCGGGCTGAAGCAGTGTGGTGGGATGTTCCGCGTACTTCTAGCCGAACGGGGTGTAGTTGGGATCCCAGGGAGGGAGGTCGCTGCCGGCGGCCACGTGCTCGAGGTCGGCGTCGGCGAGTGCGGCGCCGAACGACGCCAGGTCGTCGGCCGAGCAGTCGTGTCCCTCGGCCTCGATCAGCGCCAGGCGCGCCTCGGGGCTGGGCTCCGCCAGCACTCGCTCGCGGAAGGCCTCGTCGGTCTTCATACGGTCGATCAGTCTCTGCGCCGCCTCTGTGGACATGCTCGCCTCCTCGACAAGGGGATGCCGGTACTTCATCTTCCTGCGGTCCGGATGAGCCGGGGATGCGCCCGGTGACATTGGGCGCGCTTGCCGGCGCGGTCGCGACGTCCATGCGAGCGTACACGTGAACGTCCACCCGCTCACAGGATCGTCACTCTGGCACCCGGATGCCCCCGGGAACATGCTCGCGGCATGGACTCTCCAGCCAGGTGCGAGCGCTGACGGTCCGTGGTATATATCAGAGGTATCTACCACGGAGGCTCGTGATGGCGCAGACCGCCAAGCTCTTCATGAACGGCCGCAGCCAGGCGGTCAGGTTGCCTGCAGAGTTCCGCTTCCCGGGCCGGGAGGTCCTCATCGAGAGGCAGGGCGATGCGGTCATCCTCCGGCCCCGGCCCGAGGGCTGGGACGACTTCTTCGCCAGGCCGTCCCCGGTCCCGGCCGACTTCCTCGCCGACCGGCACGACGCTCCGCCGGAGCAGCGCGAGCCGCTCTGATGCACTTCATGCTCGACACGAACATCTGCAGCTACGTGCTCCGCAGCCGTCCACTCACGGTCAAGGAACAGTTCGACGAGGCGGGCCCGGGAGCACTGGCGGTCTCCACGGTGGTCCTGGCGGAGCTTCTGTACGGCGCCGCGCGCCACGCGAAGGGAGCGGTCATCCGCAGTGAGATCGCCGACCTGGTGTCCCGCCTGGCCGTCGTCACGTGGGACGAAGCCGCGGCCGAGCACTACGGCGACATCCGCGCCGAGCTCGAGCGCGCCGGCACGCCGCTCGGCGCCATGGACATGATGATCGCCGCGCACGCACGCAGTCGTGGCGCCACGCTCGTGAGCAACGACACGCGACACTTTGGCCGGGTAGTGGGGTTGCTGGTCGCGAACTGGGCGTAGGGGCGGGCGAGAGACGCCGGGAGGGTGCCCTGCAGGCCAGCCGCCCGATGTGTCGAACACCTCCCGAGTATGTCGAGCAAGCTCCTCATGGTGCTCTACCCCGTGGTGATGGTGGCGATCATCGTCGCCCTCGACTTCACCCTCCTCCGGCACAACACCGGGCTGCGGCTGGCCGTGAACGTCGGCATCGTCGCGGCGTTCGTGGCCGGCTACTTCATCATCCTGCGGCGCCGCTGAGCAGGGCGCGCCGGGCGGCGTGGCCGCCGAGGCGTCTGCTGCCACCGGGGGCGTCCACGTCCACCGGGGACGCCGATCGTCACTCTTGAGCCGGCGCCTCGCCGCGCGCACCCTTGGACTTGTCTTCTGGCGAGTGGACACAACGTGGAGTACAGAATGGTGTATGGATACCAGTTTGATGGCATACTGGACGCGCAGTCGTCGAGCGAGCGTGCGGAGGCCGGCATGGGTCTGACCATCAAGAACGACGAGACGGAGCGGCTGGCGGAGCAGGTCGCCGAGATGGCGGGGGAGAGCAAGACCCAGGCCATCCGTCAGTCGCTGCGCGAGCGCCGCGACAGGCTGGCGCTGCGCGTGACGCCCGAGGCACGGCGGCGGCACCTGCGGCGCTTCCTCGAGCGCGAGGTGTGGGCGGCCGTCCCGGCGGAGCAGCTCGGGCGTGCCCCGGACAAGGCCGAGCGTGAGCGCATCCTCGGCTACGGCCCGCAGGGGGTCTGAGCCGTGGTCGTGGACGCGTCGGCGCTGCTGGCGCTCATCTTCAGGGAGCCGGCGGCGGACGTCATCGAGGAGCGCCTGGCAACGGCCGATGCCCTCGGCATCGGAGCGCCCACGCTGACTGAGGTGTCGCTGGTCCTCGGCAGCAGGCTGGGGCGCGATCCGATGCCGTTGCTGGGGCGCGTGCTCCAGGAGTTCGCGATCGCCGTCGTGCCGTTCTCCGACGCGCACTGGGCGGAGGCCACCGACGCCTTCATGCGCTTCGGTCGCGGCCGGCACCCCGCAGCGCTGAACTTCGGCGACTGCATGACGTACGCGGTCGCGAGCCTCTCCGAGCAGCCGCTGCTCGCGGTCGGCGACGACTTCCCACAGACTGACCTGGCGGTCGTGTCCCTCGGCTGAGTCACCCGCTCTTCAAGGCGGATGCGCTCAGCTGACGAGCAGATTCATCTACAGACGACGAGGACTGGGCGGCCGGCGAGCCTCAGGGCCTCGTGGGTCACGCTGCCCGAAAGCGACGTTCTGGCCCTGCTGTGGCCGTGTGTCCCCAGCACGATCAGGTCGACGTGCGTGCGTGCGGCCACCTGAGAGATGCGACGGGCGATCTGGCCGGGTGGTGCCACGCAGATGGTTCCGTGCGCCGCGAGCCCCCGCATGCGGAGTTGCTCGAGTGCCCACCTCACGACATCCTCGGATTCGCCCGGGTCCTCGCACCTGTGACCAGGACCCACTTCCCGCACGTGGAACACGTTCACCTCTCCGCCACACGCCTCAGCGATGGCCCCTGCGGCCTCGACGGCGGCTGCAGCGAGCTCGGATCTGTCGAGGGCGAGCAGAAGACGGAGTGGTCCCTTGAGCTCCACGTGGCTCTCGTCGCGGTCGTGCCTGGCGATCCGCTCCAGTTCCCCGTCCATCTGCCGGAGTTGCCTGGTCAGTGCCTTGACCCGCTTCCGGAGACGCGGGGAGCAGGCGACCTCCCGCTGGAGCTCTGGGTCGACGGGCAGCCCGAGCGCAAGGTCGAGGAGGGCTCCATCATCTACGCCGGCGTCCATGTCAGGAGTGCGCGGCCAACGGGCAGCTCAGGCAGCCGGACCCGATCTGGTTCGGATCGGTCTCGGGCGCCGGCTCAAGGCCCTCGAGCGCCCAGAAGAGCTCCTCAGCAAGGACCTGGCCGGGCTCGACGACGAGGAACTCGCCATCGTGCGGGCCGCGGACCAGCTTCTCGAGCAGACGGAGCGAGCCGCGCAGGCGGGCGACCGGCAGGTCGTAGAAGTCGGACACCGTCTGCACGTATGACTCGCACATCTCCAGGTCATAGGTGCCGGTGTCGATGATGGCGACGCGCGTATAGCTCTCGAGCATCATGTGCGCGGCCACGCGGGCCTTCTCCTCGCCGACGCGCGGGATCATCTTGAGGTACTCGCGGTACGGGTCCTCGAGCTCCTCGATCCAGCCACGGGTGTAGTAGAAGGTCCCGGGGTGGTCCGAGAACTCCCGCGCGTAGGCACGACGCGAGCCGAGGAGCATGGCGATGCAGTCGTCGCACACCGGGAGGACGAGGCGTCGTGAGCCCGCCTCCAGGCCGACCACCCCGTTCGAGCACCGTCCGTAGCCAAGCAGGATGGTGCTGCCCTCGGGCGTGGCCGCGACCCGCTCCTTCAACGCCCGCCGGAGCTGGTCCGGCGTGTCGTGCAGGAAGCCGTCGCAGTACTCGGCCTCGATGTCTCCCCGCACGCTCTCGATCTCGTCCCTGATCGTCTTGCAGGCGATGATCCTCAGATCCGCGTCCATGTGGCGCCTCTCGTCGTTCCCAGTGTCGAAGTCCATGTTCGGCAAGCCCGGGAGCGTTGTCGAGAGGATATTATGGGGGTCTATTGATAGTATGCCATCAGCATTTCTCCCGTGTATCTTCTAGCTGGTTCCGTCGCAAGAGAAATGATAGGTAGTGATGAGCGGGAACCTATCAGTGAGGAAGGAGTCCATGGGAACGGTGAGCAACGACCAGCCCTTCCGCGGCGACGACACCACGAGCCTCTCGCGTCTGCAGGCCTTCGTCGATTCCGCCTTCGACGCCTACTACGACTGGCACCTTCAGACAGGCCTGCTCGAGATCTCGGACCAGCTGGCAAGCCTGCTCGGGGTCGCGCAGGAGGCGCTGCCGCACACCTTCGCCGAGTGGCTCGACCACGTGCACCCCGACGACCGCGGCGAGACGCTGGTCAAGAACCTCCGGGCGGCGATGGACGGCTCCGACTACGTCGGCGAGTACCGCTTGCGCCGCGGTGACGGCACGTACATGCACGTGCGCGACCGCGGCATCATCCTCAGGGACGGGCAGGGTCACGCCGCGCACATGGTCGGGGCCTTCAGCGACGTGTCGCGTGAACGCGAGGCGGAGCTGGTGCTGCGTGAGCAGGCCGAGCTGTACACGACGCTGTTCGAGAACGCCGTGAACCCGGCATTCCACATCGCCACCGACGGACGCTTCCTCGACGCCAATCAGGCCGGGCTCGCGCTGCTCGAGACGGGCAAGGCGGAGCTCCTGGAGCGCGACGTCGGCTCGCTGTGGGGCGACGAGGCCCTGGCTGCGGTACATGCGTCGTTCGAGGCGGGGGAGGGGGCGGCGATCTCAGTGGAGCTGGAGCTGATGGCCGGAGCCGAGCGCAAGACACTGGCCGTCACCCTGGTCCCCTGCCGTTTCCACGCTGAGCGTACCTGTTTCGCCCTGTGCACCGACGTGACGGAGCACCTCACACTGCGCCGGGCGCTGGAGCGCTCCGAGGATCTGCTGCGCGGCCAGGCCGCGAGCCTCGAGGACGCAAACGCCGCCTTGCGCGTGATCCTCGACCAGCGCAGCCGGGACCGCGATGAGCTGTCGCACGCCGTCCGCGACACCATCGAGAGTGTGGTGCTGCCCCTGCTGGCGCGCCTCGCGCCTCACCTGGCGACTCCCGAGCAGGTGTGTCTGGACGCGGCCGTGCGTAGTCTGCTCGAGCTCGCGAGGCCGGGTGTGACTCCGGGCGCCCTGACGGAGGGCGAGCAGCACCTCACGCTGCGCGAGCGCGAGATCGCCAACCTGATCAGGATGGGCAGGACCTCCGCCGAGATCGCCGAGGCGCTGTACATCTCTCCGGCCACGGTCGCCCATCATCGCAAGAACCTGCGCAGGAAGCTCGGGCTGCCTCCGCGAGGTGCGAGACTGGCGTCGGTCCTCGCCGGGCATGTCTCCCTGCCCATCTCGGACGCCGAGCGACCCTGAAGGCACCCGTCCGGCCTCTGCTCGTGACGTCGGCACTCCCCGATGCGCTCGCGCTGGGGCCGGAAGCACGCACGCGCGCCGTCGCGGCTCCGCGCTCGCGAACATCCGTTTCCGGCTTCAGCCGGCCGGCACATCCACTTCCGCGGGCTGCTGGGCGGCCACGGGCGGGCCTGGCTCCCCGGACGCCTCCGCGATCACAGGCGCGGCGGCCTTCGCGCCGGCCCGCGCCGGCACCAGGAACAGCATCAGCACCGCCCCGACGACCAGCACGGCCGCGATCACGTACAGCGGCGCCGACGTGTCGGCGGTCAGCTTCCCGGTCCAGATGGGCAGGTTCGGCCCGACGTAACCCCCGAGGTTGCCGATCGAGTTGACGAGGCCGATGCCGGCCGCCGCGGCGGTACCGGCCAGGAAGGCCGAAGGAATCGGCCAGAACAGCGGCATCGACCCGATCACGCCGAGCGTCCCCAGTGAGAGGAAGACGATCGCGAGGTACGGGTTCGCGGCGAACACGCCGCTGAGCACGAGCCCCACGGCGCCGGCGACGACGTTGAAGACGTAGTGCAGCCGCCGTTCTCCCCTGCGGTCCGAGCTGCGGCTGAGGAAGACCATGCCGGCCACCGCGGCGCCGTAGGGGATCGCGGTGATCAAGCCCACCTCCAGGTAGCCCTTGCCGCCGAAGCCGTCGACGATCGTCGGCAGCCAGAACGAGATGCTGTACAGGCCGATCATGAGCGTGAAGTAGATCGCGCTCAGCACCCACACCGTCCCGCTCCTGAATGCGTCCGCGAAGCGCGCCTTCGTCTTGTGCGCCTCCTCCGCCGCCAGGTTCCGTTCCAGCACGTCCTTCTGCTCCGCCGTCAGCCACTTCGCGCCCGCGATGCTGCTGTCCAGGTAGAACAGCACCCAGATGCCCACCACGATCGACGGTACGCCCTCGCACAGGAACAGCCACTGCCAGCCGGCCAGGCCGCCGACGCCGTCCAGCACGTCCATGATCACGCCGCTCATGAGGTTGCCGAGCACGCCCGAGACGGCGATCGCGCTCACGAACCAGGCCGTCCTCGTCGAGCGCAGCCGCGACGGGTACCACAGGGTCAGGTAGAAGATGATGCCGGGGAAGAAGCCGGCCTCGGCCACGCCCAGAAGGAAGCGCAGCACGTAGAACATCAGCTCGCTGTGCACGAACATCGTGAGCGCCGAGAGCACGCCCCACGAGATCATGATGCGCGCGATCCAGGTGCGAGCGCCGAGCCGCTTGAGCAGCACGTTACTCGGCACCTCGAAGATGAAGTAGCCGATGAAGAAGATGCCGGCGCCGGCGGCGAAGGCGGCGTCGCTCATGCCCAGGTCCGACGCCATCTGCAGCTTGGCGAAGCCCACGTTGACCCTGTCCATGTACGCGAGCACGTAGCACAGGAACAGGAACGGGATCAGGCGCCGGTCGACCCTGCGGTACACGCCGGCTTCGAGTGTGGGCGCCTGCGTCGCCTCGGACACGCGGCGGCTCCCTTCGGGCGGTGGACGGTGGACTCTGGGGTCCTATCGGCCGCGCCGCGGCGGGACTTCACTCGCGGCGCAGCCCGCCTGGTCGCACGGCAGACCGACACCCCTCGCGTCCGCGACGGAGGTCGCCGTCCGGCACGCGAACGTCCACCGGCGCACGCGATCGTCACTCTGGCTGCCGGCGCACCGAGCGGGCAGCATCGAGGCGTGGCCAGTCGTTTACACACTTGCACGGATACCGTGTATCCATTAGCCTCACTACGGTGATCGCCTCGTTCGGCGACAGGGGGACTGAGGACCTGTTCCGTGCACGGCGTTCTGCGCGTGTCTGGCGATATCCGCCAGCGGTGGCGGCGGCCGCGGTGCTCAAGTTGGACATGCTGTCCGCCGCGGTCGCGCTTCGGGACCTGCGGGCACCTCCCGGCAACCGGCTGGAGGCGTTGAAGGGCGCCCGGCGAGGATGGCACTCGATCCGCGTCAACGACCAGTGGCGGCTCGTGTTCCGCTGGACCGACGGCGACTGCCACGAGGTGCGGCTGACCGACTATCACTGAGAGGAGAGGTGCGTGCAGCTTCCCGACGATCGCATTCCGACACATCCCGGGGAGATCTTGAGCAAGGAGTTCCTCGCGCCGCTCGGCATCACACAGGTGGCGCTCGCCGCGCACATCGGCGTGCCGGTGCAGCGTGTGAACGAGCTGGTCCGCGGCAAACGCGGTGTGACCGCTGAGACGGCGTGGCTGCTCGCCCAGGCCTTCGACACTACGCCGGACTTCTGGATGAACCTCCAGGCGGCGCACGATCTCGCGAGGGCGCGGCCGGACAGGGTGATCCCGCCGCTGCGGTCTGCCGGCTGAGTCGCCCGCCCGTCTCGGCCGCCCGAGCCTGCGCGCGTCGCGACTGGTGGCGGTGGACGACTCCCTCCACCCTCCTCGCCGCGTGACGCCTGCGAGGTGCCCACGAGTCTCGCAGGTCCTCGCTCTGCGTACCGGCCGGGGCGCGCGCCGCCTGCGGCCCGGGGGTTTCCCGGCGGCACCGGAGCGGGTAGGACGAGCCTACGAAGCGTTCCCGGCCGCCACTCTGGAGGGATCATGGCCAAGAAGAAGGGCAAGAAGAAGGACAAGAAGAGCAAGAAGAAGGGCAAGAAGAAGTAAGACGCCTCGGCGTTTGCGGGGGGCCCCGGCGGGGCGGCTTGAGCCGCTTCTCCGGGGCCCTCTCACGTACGCCCCTCCACGCGGCGCGCGGCGCGTCTTCGGTTTCACTCCCCCGCCGCCGATACATGCGGTACCGAGTGGCCGCCGTCCGTCCGTCCAACGTGGGGGTGCATCCTGGCTCGACGCTACGCAGTGCTGGCGCCCGACTGGCAGCTCCGCGGCTACGCAGATGTGCCCGCGATGCTGCTCGACTGGCGCTCCGGCGAGGCCGTCGCGCTCTCGAGCACGGGCGGCTACGTGGCACGCTCGTGCGACGGCCTCATGGACTTCACCTCGCCGTTCTTCCTGCGCACGCACGTCGCGACCCTCGACACGATGATCGAGCGCGGTATGGCCGTCGAGTGCGAGCGGGGGACGCCGCTCGACCCGCGCCAGGCGATGCGCACCGCGCCCAACCGGCGCATCGGCATGCTCAACTGGTTCGTCACGGGGCGCTGCAACCAGCGCTGCAGGCACTGCTACATGGACGCGCCGTCGGCCCGCTACGGTGAGCTGCCCACGGCCGACATGCTCCGCCTGATCGACCAGTTCGAGGCCGCGAACGTGCAGCGCGTCAACCTCACCGGCGGCGAGTGCCTGCTGCGTGCCGACATCTGGGAGCTCATCGCCGAGCTGACTGCCCGCCGCATCGCCGTGCACCAGCTGTCCACCAACGGCCTGCTGCTGGACGACGCCGCGCTGGCGCGCCTGCGCGACCTCGGCGTCGACCCGATCATCCACCTGAGTTTCGACGGCGCCGGCACGCACGACGGCATGCGCGGCATGCCGGCGGACGAAGACCGGGCGCTGGACACGATCGGGCGGACCGCCGCGGCCGGCTTTCGCACGGCGGTCTCCAGCAGCCTCGACGCCGGCACGCGCGAAGGCGTGCTGCGCAGCTTCGCGCTCCTCGCCGAGGCGGGGGTGCATACGTGGCACGTCAACGCGCCCATGGCGCTCGGCTGCTTCGCCGGCTCGTCGACGGCGCTGCCGCCGGCCGAGAGCTTCGCCGTCTGCGAGGCGCTGCTCCGCACCTGGGCCGGCGCCGGACGGCCGTTCGTGCTGACGCTGAACGGCCTGTTCACCGGCATGCCCGGCGCAGGTGTGCCGGGCGCCGGGCCCGAGACGGACGCCGGCGCGGACGCCGCGCGCACCCCCGAGTCGCCCGACGGGCCCGCGCGCGGGTTCTCCACGGACGGCCTGCACTGCGCGTACCTGCTGGAGGGCACCGCCAACGTGCTGCCCGACGCCACGCTCATGCCGTGTCCCAAGCTCATCGACACGCCCCTGCATGAGGCCATGCCCTCGCTGCTGGAGGTGAGCCTCAGCGAGGCGTGGGAGGACCCTGCGCTGCACGCGCTGCTCGGCCTGATGAAGGCCGAGGTGCTGGCGCACAACCCGGAGTGCGCCGCCTGCTCGCAGTACGCCGAGTGCGGCGCAGGCTGCTGGGCAGTGGCGTGGGCGGCCACCGGGGACCGGCTCGGCCGCGACCCGGAAGCCTGTGAGACCACGAAGCTCGGGTTCCGGCGGCGGCTGGCCGCAGTGGCCGCCGCGCACCCGTCGACGTTCGACGATGTCTGAGGCTGGAGGAGGAAAGGAGGACGGATGTCCGTCGGGGATCTGCACGCGTTCTTCGGGAGGCTCGAGATCGACGAGGCGCTGCGTGGGGAGGTGACGGCGTTGAGCGCCGCCGCCGACGAAGAGCGCATGGCGGCGCTGCAGGCCATGGCGTCGCGCGAGGGGTTCACCGTCACCGTCGAGGACTGGCAGCACGACAGTGTCGGCCCGGCCGTCGCACGGCTGGAAGACAAGGACCTGCGCAGCGTGGTCGCCGCGGGCTGCTCCGAGACCGCCGGCTTCCTGGTCACGGGCGTCGGCCTCGCCGGGGACAACGGCTGCCGCGCCAGCCTTGGCGCCTACGGCGGCAGCGGCTGCGGCGGGAGTGTCGGGTACGGCGGCAACGGCTGCGGCTGAGCCGGCACACGAGGAACGAACACCGGAGGAGGGAGGACCCATGTCCGTCGAGGATCTGCACGCGTTCTTCGCAAGGCTGGAGAGTGACGAGGCCCTGCGGCAGGAGGTGGTCGCGATCGACGCGGCCGACGACGACGAGCGCCTCGCGGCACTGCGCGCGCTCGCCGGGCGCGAGGGCTTCGTCGTCGTCGAGGAGGACTGGGCGCACGACAGCGTCGGCCCGGCCGTCGCCGCGCTCGAGGACGAGGAACTGCGCAGCGTCGTGGGCGGCGTGGGGTGCCCGCCGTGGGCCTGGATCGGCGCACGCAGCGCCGGCGCCTTCGGCGAGAACGGCTGCGGCGAGAGCCTCGGCGCCTACGGCGGCAACGGCTGCGGCGGTGGCAGCCTCGGCGCGGCGGGAGGCAGCGGCTGCGGGTGAGCAGGGAGAGTCCGATGAGCGAGCGCGGCACGTCCTTGCCGTGCGGCCGGCTCGGCGCGCTGGCGCTGGCGTGCGCCTGCACCGTGCTGCTGGTGGTGCCGGGCGCGGCCCGCGGCGCCGCGCGCCCGGCCGACACCGTCTTCGTGCACGGCCGCGTGTACACCGCCGACCGGGCGGCCACCGTCGCGCAGGCCGTCGCGGTGCGCGACGGCCGCATCGTCTTCGTCGGCGCCGACGCCGGGGCGCGCCGCTTCACCGGGTCGGCCACGGAGGTCGTCGACCTGGCCGGCCGCCTCGTCCTGCCCGGCTTCACCGACGCGCACATCCACCCCACGTACGGGGCCGTCCTCGAGCTGTACCAGATCGACCTCTTCCTGGACGACCCGACCATCCCGGACTACCTGGACGCGGTGCGCGACTTCGCCGCCGCGCACCCCGACATGCAGGGATACCGCGGCATGGGGTGGCAGGACGTCGTGGCGCCCGGCAGCGGGCCGCTGGCCACCGACCTCGACACCGTCGTCCCGGACAAGCCGGCCGTGCTCAGGTCGCTGGACGGGCACTCCGCGTGGGTCAACACGAAGGCCCTCGAGCTGGCCGGCATCACGAAGGACACGCCGGACCCGAAGGGCGGCCGCATCGAGCGCCTGCCCGACGGCACGCCGTCGGGCACCCTGCGCGAGCCGGCGGCCGTCGGCCTCGTCGACGCGATCATGCCGCAGTACTCGGAGGAGCAGCTGCGCGACGCCGTCCTGCACTTCCAGCAGTGGGTCGCGCAGCCGCTCGGCATCACGCAGGCCTTCGACGCCGCCGTCGAGCTCGGCCGCGGCATCATCACCGGCGGCGCGACCGAGAACGCCGTGTGGGAACGGCTCGCTCGCGAGGGTGCGCTCACGATGCGCGTGCGCGGGGCGATCCTCATGAGTCCGGACAAGCCGGTGGACGAGCAGATCGCCGCGGCGAGGGCGGAGCGCGCGAAGCACACGACGCCGTACTTCCAGACGCCGTCCGTCAAGATGCTCGTCGACGGCGTCCTCGAGGGCCACACGGCCCTGCTCGTGAAGCCGTACGCCGACGCGCTGGCCTACGCCGGCGACGCGTCGTACCGCGGCACGCCGCTCTGGACCCAGGAGAAGCTCGACGCCGTCTCCGTCGCCGCGGCGAGAGCCGGCTTCCGCCTGCACTACCACGCGATCGGCGACGGGGCGACGCACATGGCCCTGCACGCCGTCGCCGCCGCCGAGCGGGCGACCGGGCGCCTGGACATGCGCCCCGCCATCACGCACCTGCAGCTCGTCGACCCCAAGGACGTGGCACGCTTCCGCCGGCTCGGCGTGGTCGCCGTCGCCCAGCCGTTCTGGGCCGTCAAGGACACCTACTACAGCAGCATCCAGGTGCCCTATCTGGGGCAGCGGCGCGCCGACCACGAGTACCCGATGAAGAGCTTCCTCGACGCCGGCGTCGTCGTCGCGTCGAGCAGCGACTATCCCGTCACGCAGATGCCCAACCCCCTCGCCGCCATCGAGACCGGCGTGCTGCGCTGGTCGCAGGACTGGGTGCAGGGCCCGGAGGTGCTGTGGCCGGAGCAGCGCTGCACGCTGCCGCAGATGGTCCGCGCCGCGACC
>CAIXSE010000692.1 GCA_903921965.1 uncultured Thermoleophilia bacterium
GCGTGCACCGTCGCGGCCGCTTCCGCGTCCGCCGCGCCGGCCCCGGCGGCCCGCGCGCCGCATCCCGCGCCGTCGTGGGCCGGCACGGCGACAGGCCACGGCGTCCCGGCCGTCGTCCTGGCGCAGGGCCACGGCCTGCTCCTCACCGGCCGGGCGGCGTCGCTGCGCGGGCGGCCGGCGCCGGCGCTCGAGAGCCTGGACGAGACGCAGACCGCCGCCCTCGGCGTGCTCCCCGCACGCAACGTCTTCCTGCGCGGCGCCGCGTGCGACTGGAACGGCCGTACCTCCCGCTTCTCCGCGCCGCTCACGCTCACCTTCACACTGCCCAAGGCCCTGTTCCGCGACTCCACGCTGCCGCTCTTCCGCTACGACGGCGTCGCGTGGAGACGCCAGTCCGCCCGCGCCGTCGTGGGCCGCGTGAACACGACGGCGTCCGCCGCCATCACGCGCCCGGGCAGCTACGCCCTGCTGCTCACGACCGCCTGGAAGGTCACGACCGTGGAAGGGGAGGACCTCGTCCAGTACCAGGGGGCAACGCCTTCCACCGACGTCCGCGACCCCGTGGTCGTGGCGTCCGGCACGACGAGCGACCCGAGCGTCATCGCCGCCACGATGCTGGTCGCGAGCTGCAGCGAGGAGCAGGCGGAGAGCACGCTGCGCTCGTTCGACTCCACGGCCGGCCCGGTCAGCGTCGTGACCTTGAGCGCACCGGCGGCCATGGAGCGGTACTGGAGCGGCACCTCGACGGTCGGCCGCTGGTTCGCGCGCAGCGGCGGGCCGCTCCTGAGCCCGGCCGAGGCCCGGCGCGTGCACGCCCTGCCGACGTCCAACACGGGGACGAACATCACCCTGCACGAGGTGCGGAGCGGGACGGGTCTCGTCACAGGCCTCTGTGCCGACATGACCGGCGTCCAGGGCTACGGCCCCTGGGCGACCGGGGGCGGGTGGCAGTACTTCGGGCCCAAGGTGTCCACCTACCCGCCGCCGCTGTACGACCCCGCGGCGATCACGACCCTCGCCGACCTGCGCTGGGAGAAGGACGCGGTGGACGCGGTGCAGTGGTAGGCGGCGTCACGTACGCGCGACGGGGCGGGGCGGCTCTTCCGGCCGCCCCGCCCCGTCGTCAAGCCAAAGATCTCTGCGTCAGGCCTTTTTGTAGGGGCCGAGGGGCAGCACGACCCGACCGTACAGCTCGTTCCACACCTGGGCGATGGAGCCGTACACGGCGGTGAGCCCGGTGATGATGCCCTCCCAGCCGGCGATCTTGCTGATGGTCTCGTTGCCGGTCCAGTCGCCGATGGCGAGCAGCACGAACAGGATGGTCAGCGTCAGGAACACCGTCTGCAGCGAGCGGTTGATGCGCAGCGTGCCGATGAACATGAGGCCGGTGAAGATGCCCCACATCATGAGGTACCAGCCCATGGCGACCTCGTCGGGGCCGTCGACGCCCATCCACTTGGGGAAGACGATGAGGCCGACGAGCGTGAGCCAGAAGAGGCCGTAGCTCAGGAATGCCGTCATGCCGAAGGTGCTGTTCTTGCGCCACTCCATGATGCCGGCGATCACCTGGGCGATGCCGCCGTAGAAGATGCCCATGGCGAGGATCATGGTGTTCATCTCGTAGAACCCGGCGTTGTGGATGTTCAGCAGGACGGTGGTCATGCCGAACGCCATGAGGCCCAGGGGGCCCGGGTTCGCGGAGGCGTCGCGCAGGGTCGCCATGATGACCCCGCGCTCGCCCATCGGGCCGAACTCGGTCCCCGGGACGTTCTTCGTCTTCTCGTCTGCCATGTACTAGCCCTCCACTCTGAAATGACGCGGCGCGCCGCGGCGCGCGCAGGAAGAGTAAGCCCCCTTCCCCCGGCGGCCGGCGCCGCCGAAGGCAAACCTTGTGAGTTCTATCACGATGACCGTGCGCCCACAATTCCAGCCGCCTATAATTGACCGGACCACGACTCCGAGGACGCCGCCGCCACGTGTTCGAACCGCCGATCCGCATAGCAGACCCCGGCCGCCGCCAGCGGATCGTCTTCATCGTCGCCCTCATCCTCCTCGCTTCAGCCGCCCTCCGGCTCTACCAGCTCGCCGACCCCGCGGAC
>CAIXSE010000693.1 GCA_903921965.1 uncultured Thermoleophilia bacterium
CGATCCCGCGTACGGCCACAAGCTGTTCAGGCCGTTCGAGCGGCTCCACGCCAACGACATGTTCCCCGGCACCGGCATCGGCCTGGCCACCGTGGGCCGCATCGTCGCGCGCATGGGCGGCCGCTGCTGGGCCGAGGGCGCCGTGGGCGAGGGGGCCACGTTCTTCTTCACGCTAGGGTCGGGAGCCGGTCAGGGCTAGCGCATCGCCGTCTCGAGCGCGGAGAATAGGGGCGGCAACGGAGGGGGCCGGAGCGCGTGTTCGGGTCGTTCACCATCGAGAGCCTCGACAGGACCGAGGAGTTCTTCGTCACCCACCGCACGGTGGCCGTCGGCCGGAGTGGGGACAACGACCTCAGCCTGCCGTTCCCGACTGTGTCGAAGCACCACGCGCGCATCTCGGCCGACGACGGCGGTTGTCGTGTGGCGGACCTGGGGAGCGTCAACGGCACCTTCGTGAACGGTGCGGAACTGGCGCCCGACGAGGACAGGCTGCTGGCCGACGGAGACGTGGTGCGCATCGGTGCGTTCCAGCTGCGCTACCACGCGCCCGCGTCCGGGGGCGCGGCGGGCGACGGCGTCGCCACCGCCGAGGTCGAGGCGCGGCCGGGCCAGACCGTCGTGCTGCCGCCGAACCTGCCCCCGCGCGTCGTCGTCAGCACGCCGCAGTGGACGCGCGAGTTCCCGCTGGCCAAGACGGCACTCACCGTCGGCCGCGACGCCGACAACGACATCGTCGTGCCGCTGGTCGCGGTGTCGCGGAGGCACGCGGTGCTCGAGCAGCGCGGCGCGGACGTCCTCATCCGCGACCTGGGCAGCACCAACGGCGTCACCGTCGGCGGGCACCGGGTGTCGGAGTGCCTGCTGCACCCCGGCGACCACGCGAGCCTGGGCAACGCCATCGGCATCCAGTACCTGGGTGCGGTGGACTTCGCCGCGGAGTTCGTCGCGGAGGCGGTGCGGCGCGCGGCCGGGAGCACCGCCGCGGGCGCGGCCGCAGGCGAGGGGTCCGGAGCCCTGGTCGAAGGCGTGTTCTTCGACGACCGGGCGCTGATCGGCGGCGCCACCATCTCCTTCGTCGACGGCAAGCTGGTGTGCAGCAGGACACCGAAGCTCGGCGCTACTGTGGAGGGGGCGGTCGTCGCGATGGGCCACGTCGTGGAGTCGCGCGACCCGTACACGGCCGGGCACGAGCGGCGCGTGGCGGAGCTGGCCGCGCCGATCGCGCGCGAGATGGGGCTGCGCGGCGAGCGCCTGGCGGCCGTCCGGCTCGCCGCGCTGATCCACGACATCGGCAAGATGTCGGTGCCGGCCGAGATCCTCTCGAAGCCCGGCCGGCTCAATGCGGCCGAGTTCAACCTCATCAAGGAGCACCCGCGGGCCGGCTACACGATCATCGAGGGCATCGAGTTCGGCCCGCCGGTGGCGACCATGGTGCTGCAGCACCACGAGCGGCCCGACGGCAGCGGCTACCCGCAGGGGCTCGCCGGCCCGGACATCCTGCTCGAGGCGCGGATCATCGCCGTCGCCGACGTGGCGGAGGCGATGGCGTCGCACCGGCCGTACCGCCCGGCCCTCGGAGCCGAGGCGGCCCTGGAAGAGCTGACAGTGCACGCCGGCACGCGCTACGACGCCGACGCCGTGGCCGCCTGCGTGCGCCTGTTCCAGGACCAGGGGTTCGAGTTCACGGAATAGCCGCCGCAGGCACGCGATCGTGGGTGACCCGACGGCTCACCGCACACTGACGGCGCGGCGCCCGCCGCCGGGCGGCCTGATCCCGGGCGCGGACGCGGAGGCGAGCCAAGCCGCCGCGGCGCACGGCAGCTCGCGTGCGGTCACGTCCAGGACCTCGGGCAGCACGAGGATGGACTCCCCGCTCCCGATCTCTTCGGCCGCACCGGCGATGCCGAAGGGGTCGCCGGCCTCCGGCGTCGCCGGTCCGAGCCGGTACTGCCCGCACTGCCTGCGATCGACGCGGCGGCGGCGGCGCGCGCGCACCAGCGCAGCGAGAGCGTCTGCGTGAGGTGCTGGCAGTCGGCCCGGCGGGCGATCTCGAGCGTGAAGCCGAGGCCGAGCGCCGCCGCGAACGTGCGCACGAGCAGGGTCTTGGCGATACCGTGCACGTCTCGTCGACGAGCACGTGCCCGCCGGCCAGAAGGGCGACGGTGACGAGGCGCGTCTGGCCGGCATTGCCGACGGTGACGCGCCCGACCTGCTCCGCGACGGCGCGGCCCAGGGCGGCTGCGCCGCCTCCCGCCGCGCCGCCTCCCGGCTGCCGGTCCGTGCCCCCCCGCTCCTCAGCCACGGCGTCCCTCCGCCTTCGTCGCTGCGGAGGACTCTGCCGCAACGGCGCGCTCCGGCCTTTCGCGGGCGCGCCGGGTTCGCGCTGCGCGAGGAGCGGACAGAATCCCCGGCAGGAGACCCGGAGGCCACCCGCGGGCGGCCGCCCTTCATGAAGGAGGAGACGCATGGGCAGTACGGCTGGCGGCGGCCGCGCGCGAGGCACGAGCAGGAAGAAGACCGAGACCGCCGCGCCGGCTCTCGCGTTCACGCCTCGTGCGAAACGCTCGGTGCTGCCGGGCGCGGAGCAGATGCGGCGGCACACCCGCGAGGAGCGGATGCTCATCGGGCGCGCGGCGCGGCAGCGCACGCCGCGCGAGGCGCACGGCGACTGGACGCCGGCGGCCGGCAGGCCGGATCCCGTCGCCCTGCTCGAGGACCAGGCCACGACGCGGGTCGCCGAGCTGGTCCCCATTCGCCACGGGCGCATGGCCGCGTCGCCGTTCGCCTTCTACCGCGGCGGCGCCCTCATCATGGCCGCCGACCTCGTCTCCACGCCCGACTCCGGCATCGTGGCCCAGCTCTGCGGCGACGCGCACCTCTCCAACTTCGGCCTGTTCGCGTCGCCCGAGCGCCACATGCTCTTCGACATCAACGACTTCGACGAGACCCTGCCGGGCCCGTGGGAGTGGGACGTGAAGCGCCTGGCCGCGAGCCTCGAGGTCGCCGGCCGGGAGCTCGGAGCGGCCGTGCGCGACCGGCGAGAGATCGTGCTCGCGGCGGTGCGCGAATACCGCCGGACGATGCGGCTCGCGGCGGAGATGGGCGTGCTCGAGGCCTGGTACTCGCACCTGACGGCCGGCGAGGTCATGGCGATGGTCGACCAGGAGGTGGCCGCGGGGCGCCTCACCCGCAAGGAGGGCGTCCGCGCCCACAAGGTGGTGGAGAAGGCGCGCACCCGCGTGCACCGGCGCTCGTTCGAGCGGCTCGTGCACGTGGTGGACGGCCAGCTCCGCATCGCCCCGGACCCGCCGCTGATCGTGCCCTTCGACGACCTCCTGGGCCCGGAAGCGCGGCGCGAGGAGACCGAGGACTGGGCCCAGCTCCTCATCGAGGCCTACCGCGCGACGCTGTCGGACGCGCGGCACCCGCTCGAGGAGTTCCGCTACGTCGACAGCGCCCGCAAGGTCGTCGGCGTGGGCAGCGTCGGCACGCGCTGCTACATCGACCTGTTCATCGGCCGCGACATGGGCAACCCGCTGTTCCTGCAGACGAAAGAGGCGCCGCCGTCGGTCCTGGAGCGCTTCCTCGGCGCCAGCGAGTTCGGCAACTGCGGCCGCCGCGTGGTGGCCGGGCAGCGGCTGATGCAGGCGGCCAGCGACATCTTCCTCGGCTGGCTGCGGTACAAGGACCAGGACGGCGAGACGCGCGACTACTACATCCGGCAGCTCCACGACTGGAAGGGCTCCGTCGAGGTGGAGAGCCTGCGGGTGGGCGGAGCCACGCTGTACGCGCGCCTGTGCGGTTCCACCCTGGCGCGCGCCCACGCCCGCGCCTGCGACCGCGTAGCCGTGGCCTCGTACCTCGGCAAGGGCGACGCGTTCGACGTGGCCGTCGCCGACTTCGCGCGCGCCTACGCCGACCAGAACGAGCGCGACTACGAGACCTTCATGAAGGCCGTCGCCTCCGGCCGTCTGGAGGCGCAGACGGGGCTCTGAGCGCCCGAAGCCGGGTACCGTCGCACTGTCCGCCGACCCCCGCGAGGAGCGTGCCCATGTTCCACTTCGGAGAGCCGTGGTGGCAGATCGCCATCCGCGTCCTGGTCGTCTACGTCGCCTTCCTCATCGCGCTGCGCATCTTCGGCAAGCGTGAGCTGAGGCAGTTCACGCTCGCCGACCTGGTCCTGATCCTGCTCGTGGCCAACGCTGTGCAGCCGGCTGTGACCGGCCCTGATCTCTCGCTGCTCGGCGGCCTCCTGATCCTCGCGACGCTGTTCGCGGCCAACCTGGGCATCGCCTGCCTGCGCGTGCACAGCGGCAGGGCGCGGGCGGTGCTGCAGGACCACCCGGCCGTGACCGCCGGGGACGGGCAGTGGTACGACGACGTCATGCGGCGCCAGGGGGTGGACGAGGACGACGCCATGATGGCGTTGCGCGAGCACGGTCTGAACAAGGTCGAAGACGTGGAGCTGGCCGTGCTGGAGGTGGACGGCAGCATCAGCGTCGTGCCGGCCGAGGGCTCGACGCTCAGGCGCGGCCGGCACCGGTTGCGCAAGGCCGCGCTGCAGCACTGAGCCGCGGCCGGCCGCGGCTCCGGACGAAGAGAGGGCGGGCGGCCGCAGGGGCCGCCCGCCCTCTCTCAGCACCCGGTGCTCCCGGGTGTCACTCCACTTCGACGCGCTTCGGCCGCTTCACGAGCCACACGATGATGGCGATGATCGTCACCGCGGCGATGCCGACCACGATCCAGATCCAGCTGGACCCGCCGGCCGCGGAGGTCGTCGTCGTGGCGGCCGTCACCTTGGGCGTGACTTCCTGGTAGGTGCCGCGGATGAGGTTGAAGAACGGCGCTCCGTCGTTCTTCGGGACCAGCACGTACCCCTGCCACTTGGCGGTGTTGTACGCCTGCAGATTGATGTTGTACCACATGATGATGTACGGGCTGTCGCGGTACAGGATGTCCTGCATCTGGTGCACGATCTCGGCGCGCTTGGTGGGGTCGCTCGGGTTCGCCGGATCGACCGCCGCGAGCTGGTCCTTGTAGAGCTGGTCGTACTCCGGGTTGGAGTAGTTGCTGTCGCCCCAGTTGAGGATCTGCTTGGTCGTGAACGTGGACAGCATGAAGCCCGGGTCGATGTCGCCGCGCCAGTTCCACATGAACATGTCGTCGTTGCCGTTGTCGTAGGCCTGGTCGCTGAAGGCGCCCTCGTCCATGACCTGGAGGTCCAGCTTGATGCCGACGTCCTTGGCGTAGGAGACGATCTTCTTGGCCGC
>CAIXSE010000694.1 GCA_903921965.1 uncultured Thermoleophilia bacterium
CGGGTTGATGCCGGTGCCCACCGTGACGCACGAGTTCTCCTCGTCGATCTCGAAGACCTCGTTCATGCGCTTGATGTCGACGCAGATGCCCTTGCGCAGCGGCATGGCGCCGTCGGCGAGGCCGGAGGCGCCGCCGCGCGGCGTGACCGGGATGCGGCGCGCGCTGGCGAGCTTGAGGATGGCGACCACGTCGTCGGTGCCGCCGGGCAGGACGACGACGTCGGGCGTCTGGTCGGCCCAGCGGTGGAGCGGGAACGGCGCGCAGTTGGCGGCGCGCATCGCCCTCTCGTGCAGGTCGGTGAGCACGTTCTCGTCGCCGAGCAGCGACTTGAGCTCGGCGATCACCTCGTCGGTGACGGCTCCGTAGATGGTCGGTGCTACTGCCATGGATCCATCGGCTCCTTTCTGCGGCTGGTCCGGCTGCAGGGCCACGGCGGCGGTGGGGCGGGACTGCAAGGGTGGACGGACGGAGCCCGCGCAGGCTCGGGTGGCGCCTCGCGGGTGCCCCGAGTGTACCGGCGGAAACGGCAACAAAAAGAGGGTACTATGAGGGTCTACTGAGAGTCTTGACCACTCAGTTCTTTCGGGCCGGGAAGACGGCGAGGAGGACGCATGGACGACGCGACGGCCGGTGCCGGCTTCACGCTGCCGACGCTCGACGACCCGCTGCCGCGACCGGACCGGCGCCCGCCGGCGCAGTCGCGGTTCGGCGCCTTCGTGGACTCGGTCTACGACGCCTACTACGACTGGCACATCCGCACCGGCTACATGGAGTTCTCGGGGCAGATGGACGCCCTGCTGGGGCTCCCGCCCGAGGGCATGCCCCGCGCCTTCGCCGCCTGGCTCGAGCGGCTCCACCCGGAGGACCGCGCGGCGACCGTGAAGCTGGTGGAGAACGTCGTCCGCGAGGGCGGCCTCTACCGCGACGAGTACCGCATGCGCCGCGAGGACGGCACGTACGTGCAGGTCAGCGACCGCGGCGTGGTCCTCGCGGACGAGGACGGCACCGCCGCCCACATGGTGGGCGCCATCCGCGACATCACGCACGAGGTCGAGGCGCAGCGCGCCCTGCTCGAGGCCGCGGAGCTGTACCGCACGCTGTTCGAGAACGCCGTCAACCCGGCCTACCTGATCGACGAGGACGGGCGCTTCGTCGACGCCAACGCGGCCGGCGTGAGCTTCCTCGAGACGAGCCGCGCCCAGCTGCTGCGCCGCGGCGTGGGCGCCGTCTGGGGCCGCGCCGCCTCGCAGGCGGTGCGCGCGGCCACGGCGTCGGGCGCCGCCACCTCGCTCGAGCTGGAGCTCGAGCTGGGCGGCGCCGTCAGGGCGCTCACGGTGACGCTGGTGCCCTGCCGGTTCCGCGGCGCCGCCACGTGCTTCGCCCTCGGCACCGACATCACCGACCACCGCACCCTGCGCCTGGCGCTCGAAGAGTCGGAGGCGTCGCTGCGGCAGCAGGCCGACGCCCTGTCGGACAGCAACACCGCGCTGCGCGTCATCCTGGAGCAGCGCAACCGCGACCGCGCCGAGCTGGAGCGGACCATCACCGACAACGTGGAGACGATGGTCCTGCCGATGCTCGGGCGCCTCAC
>CAIXSE010000695.1 GCA_903921965.1 uncultured Thermoleophilia bacterium
CGTGCGTCCCTGCGCATCCAGGAAGAACGTCGCCGGGATGCCGCTCACCCCCCAGGCGTCCGCGACGACGCCCGACTGGTCGAGGACGACCGGGTACGAGAGCCCGTGCCGCATGGCGAAGCGCCGGGCGTCGGCGCGCGTGTCGTTGACCGTCACGCCGACCACGTCGATCTCCGGGTGGGCCGCGGCGAACGCGGCGAGGTCCGCGGCCTCCTCCGCGCACGAAGGGCACCACGAGGCGAAGAAGTTCACGACGGTGGGCCTGCCGAGCGTCCGGCTCAGGTCGAACGGCTTGCCCTGCAGGGTGGTGCCGACCAGTGGCGGCGAGGACGTCGCCGGCGCCGCCGCGGCGTGCCCCCGGCGGGCCGTGACGGCGGCGGCGGCCGCCCCGATGAGCACGAGCAGGGCGGCCATGACGAGCAATGTGCGGAGGTCGAGGCGCATGCCGTGATGGTACGGGCGTCGTGTGAAGCCGCCGTGAAGGGGCCGGCGCGCCTGCGGCGGCCGGCCCTCCCGCGAGCCTCGCTCACCGCCGGCCGCCGTCCCGCTCGCGCCGCCGCCGGCCGCTCCGCTCGCGCCGCCTGCCGAGGCCCCGCGCCGCCCGCCCTGTGCTATCCTCCGGACCCGTGAGCACCGAGCTTCCGAACCCCCCCGAGCGCGCCGACTTCATCCGCGAGATCGTCGCGGCCGACCTCCGCGAGGGCCGGTGCGACAGCGTCGTCACGCGCTTCCCCCCCGAGCCCAACGGCTACCTGCACATCGGGCACGCCAAGTCGATCTGTCTGAACTTCGGCATCCCGCGGGAGTTCGGCGGCCACTGCAACCTCCGCTTCGACGACACCAACCCGATGAAGGAGGAGCAGGAGTACATCGACGCCATCGAGCGCGACGTGCGCTGGCTGGGCTTCGACTGGGGCGACCACCTGTACCACGCCTCGGACTACTTCGAGCAACTCTACGAGTGGGCGGTGTGCCTCGTCCGCGACGGCAGGGCCTACGTCGACGATCTCTCGGCCGACGAGATCCGCGAGCACCGCGGCACGCTGACCGAGCCGGGCCGGCCGAGCCCGTGGCGCGACCGGCCGGCCGGCGAGAGCCTCGACCTGTTCGCGCGCATGCGCGCCGGCGAGTTCCCCGACGGCGCCCGCGTGCTGCGCGCGAAGATCGACATGGCGTCGCCTAACATCAACCTGCGTGACCCCGTGCTCTACCGCATCCTGCACGCCGAGCACCCGCGCACCGGCGGCGCCTGGTGCGTCTACCCCATGTACGACTTCGCCCACGGGCAGTCCGACGCCATCGAGGGCGTGACACACTCCATCTGCACGCTCGAGTTCGAGTCGCACCGGCCGCTGTACGACTGGTTCATCGAGAACCTGCCGGTGCCGGCGCGCCCGCACCAGTACGAGTTCGCGCGCCTGAACCTCACGCACACGGTGCTGTCGAAGCGCTTCCTGCTGCGCCTGGTGAACGAGGGTCACGTGCGCGGCTGGGACGACCCGCGGATGCCCACCATGTCCGGCATCCGCCGCCGCGGCTTCCCCGCCGAGGGCATCCGCGATTTCGTCAACCTCGTGGGCGTGGC
>CAIXSE010000696.1 GCA_903921965.1 uncultured Thermoleophilia bacterium
GACCGACGATGCCTACCGCACCCTCGACAGCGTCCAGCGCCTGCTCACCGCCGTCTCCGCCGAGGAGGCCGACCAGCTCGAGGAGAGCAAGCAGGAGCTCCTGCGCATCCGCTACGAGGAGTACAGCCGGCGCAAGAGCAAGCAGGTCGCGGCGACGCTCTTCGAGGAGGCGACGCCCGAGGGCCTGAAGCCCTGGCGCGAGGTCGTGCGCCCGCACCGCGACGTCGCCGGCGGGCGCTACCAGCAGGCCGAGTTCGCCGCCGACCTGCACCAGGTCTACCAGGGCGGGGCGGCCTCCGAGTACCAGGAGCCGGACGAGTTCTTCCGCCGCACCTTCATCACGCAGGGCCTGCGCAAGCTCCTCACGCAGGCGATCGAGCGCCTCTCCGGCGAGGGCGGCGACCCGGTCATCGACCTGCAGACCAACTTCGGCGGCGGCAAGACGCACTCGCTGCTCGCCCTCTACCACATCGCCGGGGGGACGCCGGCCGCCGAGCTCACCGGCGTCGATGCGCTCCTCGCCGAGGCCGGGGCCTCATCGCTGCCCACGGCCAACCGCGCCGTGCTCGTCGGCACCAAGATCGGCCCCGGGACGATCCACGCGAAGCCCGACGGCACCGAGGTGCGCACCCTCTGGGGCGAGCTCGCCTGGCAGCTCGGCAACTGCTGCGGCGAGGGCCCCGAGGCCTACGCCCTCGTCGCCGACGCCGACCGCACGGCGACCAACCCCGGCACCGCCCTCGAGACGCTGTTCAAGCGCTACGGCCCCTGCCTCGTGCTGATCGACGAGTGGGTCGCCTACGCGCGCCAGCTCTACGGCGCCGACGACCTCCCGGCAGGGACCTTCGATACGCACTTCACCTTCGCCCAGGCACTCACCGAGGCGGCCACCGTCGTCCCCGGCACGCTCGTCGTCATCTCCATCCCGGCGAGCGACTCGGTGCGCGCCGGGCTCTCCGCCGGGGAGTCGGCCCTGAACGACATCGAGGTCGGCGGCGAGGGCGGCAAGGCGGCGCTCGAGCGCCTCCGCGACGTCATCGGCCGCAAGGACTCACCCTGGCAGCCGGCCACCGCCGAGGAGGGCTTCGAGATCGTCCGCCGCCGCCTCTTCGAGCCGCTCGAGCCGCAGGCCGCGCGCGAGCGCGACGCCGTCGCCAAGGTCTTCCGCAGCTTCTACGCGCAGCAGCGCTCGGAGTTCCCGTCTGAGTGCGGCGAGGGCGCCTACGAGCGCCGCATCGCGAGCGCCTATCCCATCCACCCGGAGCTCTTCGACCGCCTCTACTCCGACTGGTCGACCCTGGCCCGCTTCCAGCGCACGCGCGGCGTCCTGCGCCTCATGGCCAACGTCATCCACGACCTCTGGGAGTCGGGCGACAGTGGCCCGCTGATCATGCCGGCCTCGGTGCCGCTCTCGACGCCCAACGTCGCCTTCGAGCTCACGCGCTACCTCGAGGAGGCGTGGAAGCCGATCGTCGACGGCGAGGTCGACGGGGCCAGCTCGCTGCCGCTCCGCCTCGACAACGAGAACCCCTCCTTCGGCAAGATCCGCGCCTGC
>CAIXSE010000697.1 GCA_903921965.1 uncultured Thermoleophilia bacterium
CGTCCACTTCGTCGGTCACGCCGCCGAGTACCTCGTCCAGCTCAGCGGCCTGCTGCGCCCGCTGATCGAGGCCAAGTGGACGAGCCGCATCCTGCGCTTCAACCAGCAGGTCGTCAGTGACGCCCATCTGCCCGAGTTCCTTTTTGGCGCGGAGCGCGTGTCGCTTGCGGCGGTGCGCCCGCTGCTGCGCGACATCCAGAGGGGATGCTGCTTCTACTGCGGTGGGCAGCTGCGCACGGTCGCCGACGTCGACCACTTCGTGCCGTGGGCGCGATGGCCGGACAACGGCATCGAGAACCTGGTCGCCGCGCACCCGAGCTGCAACGGCAGCAAGCGCGACTACCTGGCCGCCACCTCCCATCTCGCCGGCTGGCTGCGACGCTTCGACGGCAGTACGGAGATCGGTCGTGCTGTGCACGATGCCGCTACGGTCCTCCAGTGGGACACCCATCCGGAGCGCACGCTCAGCGTTGCCCGAGCCATCTACCTGCGCGTCCCCGAGAGTGCACGGCTGTGGGTCGCGCGCGATGCGTTCGAGCCGGTCGACCACCGGAGGCTCGCGGCGCTGCTGGCGAGCTGACGCCCGCTCGAGCTCGACACGTGCTTATGGAACACGTGCGCGACCCACTGAGAGGTACTCCACGCGACGGTATCGTTGACCGTACTGTCATTTATGAGTAGTATTCTATCGGAATCAGCAAGGATAGTGCCTCGTAATGACAGCACGCTCGACTACCCCATCGCTGAGTCGCCTGCTCGAACTGCTTGAGCTCGAGCAGCCGCGCGTCGTCACTCGCGAGGATCTTGAGGAATGGGCTCGTGAGGCCGGCATCCGCTGGCCGACGAACGTGGTCCTGCAGCGCATGCGCGAGCGGGGCTGGCTCCTTGACCTCAAGACGCGCGGCGTCTGGGAGTTTGCGCCCGCGGCGCGCGCTGGGGCGTACGGGGCCGGCGACCCGCTCATCGAGCTGCGCGCGACGCTGGCTCGCCGTCCGGCCGCGCCCTACGCGCTCGCGGCCGAATCGGCGTCCTACCTCCTCGGCTACGCCAGTCGCCGGCCCGCTCGCGAGGTGGTGAGTGCGCCAGCCGGCGTCACCGTGCCGCCCGCGCTTCGAGACTTCCGTGCGGTGCGCTGGACGGCGAAGGCATCCCTTGTCGAGCGTGAAGGCCTGCCGGTGTGGGGCCCATCGACCCTCATCGCCTTCATGGCCACCCGACCATCGCTCTATCGCGATTGGCCGAACGCCGGCGAGTGGCTTGGCATGGCAGCTGCGGAAGTGGGTGCGGACGCGCTTCGCGACGAGCTCAGGGGGCGTTCGCGATCGGCTTGGGCGCGGGCGGCCTACCTGCTCGATCTCGGAGGGCGGTATGACCTCGCGGCGCTGGTCCTCGAGGATGCCCCCAGCGGGCACGGTCCGTACTACCTCGGCCCTCGTGCTCGGGCCGGACGCCACTCGAAGGCATTCGATGTCGTCGACTCCACGGGCCTCGAAGTCCGCAGTCAGTGATCACTGAGGGTCATCTTGCGCGGCACTACCAGGGCCGAAGCGGCGGACGGGGTCCGGCACTCATAGACATCGCCCAAGACCATCTCCTGTTCC
>CAIXSE010000698.1 GCA_903921965.1 uncultured Thermoleophilia bacterium
CCTCGCCCACGTAGCCGGCCTCGGTGAGGGCCGTGGCGTCGGCGATGGCGAAGGGGACGTTGAGGATGCGCGCCAGCGTCTGCGCCAGCAGGGTCTTGCCGCAGCCGGTGGGGCCGAGCAGCAGGATGTTGCTCTTCTGCAACTCGACGTCGGTCTCGCCCGAGGCGACGGCCTGCACGCGCTTGTAGTGGTTGTACACGGCAACGGCGAGGGCGCGCTTGGCCTCGTCCTGCCCGACGACGTAGTCGTTGAGGATCGCGTAGATGTCGCGGGGCTTGGGCAGGCTCTCGAGGTCGAGGGCGACCGGCGTCGTGAGCTCTTCGTCGATGATCTCGTTGCAGAGATCGATGCACTCGTCGCAGATGTACACGCCGGGGCCGGCGATGAGCTTCTTGACCTGACGCTGCGACTTGCCGCAGAAACTGCAGAGCAGCTGATCGTTGCCGTCGGTCGGTCCTGCCACGTTAGCTCCTTCTCGCTCGCGCGCCCCGCCCGCTCAGCGGTGGGCGATGACGTCGTCGATGATGCCGTAGTCCTTGGCCTCTGCCGCGCTCATGAAGTAGTCGCGCTCGGTGTCGGTGCGGACCTTCTCGACTTCCTTGCCGGTGTGCTCCGCGAGGATCTCGTCCAGCCGCTTGCGCAGGCTGATGACCTCGCGGGCATGGATCTCGATGTCGGTGGCCTGGCCCTCGTAGCCGCCCATGACCTGGTGGATGAGGACGCGGGCGTTGGGCAGCGCGAAGCGCTTGCCCTTGGCGCCGCCGGCGAGCAGCAGCGCGCCCATGCTCATGGCGCTGCCCACGCAGATGGTGCTGACGTCGGGCTTGATGAACTGCATCGTGTCGTACACGGCCAGGCCGGCGTACACCGAGCCGCCCGGGCTGTTGATGTACAGGCTGATGTCCTTGTCGGGATCGTCCGACTCGAGGTGGATCAGCTGCGCCACGATGAGGTTGGCGACGTCGTCGTTGATCGGCGTGCCCAGGAAGATGACGCGCTCGTTGAGCAGCCGGCTGAAGATGTCGAACGAGCGCTCGCCGCGGCTCGTCTGTTCGATCACGAACGGGACCAGAGGTGTCACGGGACCACCCTTCTCACTCGCTGATGTCGTGTACAAGTTTCCCGCAACGAAACGTCAGCTCCCCGCCGGCGCAGCCTCGGCGGCGGCGTCGGCCGCCTCTTCTGCCGCTTCGGCAGCCTCGGCGGCGTCTTCCTCGGCCGCCTCTTCTTCTTCGGTCAACGGGACCGGCACCGACGCGTCGGCCACGAGGTCGACGGTCTTGGCCAATAGCATTTCGTCGCGCACGGCCTCTTGCCTGCCCGATTCGCGCAGGTCGGCGATGAGCTGCAGCGGATCGCGCTGGAGGGCCGCGGCGTCGGCCTTGATCAGCTCGAGCATCTCGTCGTCGGTGACCTCGAGGGCCTCGGCCCCGGCGATGGCCTCGAGCACCAGGCGGCGCTTGATGATGTGCTCGGCCTGCGGACGGAGCTCCTGCTCGACGTCCTCAGGCGTCTTCTCGAGCACGCCGAGGTAGACGTCCATGGTGAGGCCGCGCTCGCCCACGTTCTCCTCGAGCTCGTGGTACAGGCGGTGGGCCTCGCGGTCGATCATCGTGGACGGCACGTTCACCGAGGCGTTCTCGACGGCCCTGTCGACGGCGGCGGCGCGGAACTCGCGGCGCACGCCGGCCTCGGCCGCGGCCTCGAGACGGGCGCGCACGTCGGCGCGCAGCTCTTCGAGCGTGTCGAACTCGCTGACGTCGACGGCGAAGGCGTCGTCGAGCTCGGGGACGATCTTCTCTTTGATGTCTTTGACCTTCACCGTGAAGGTGGCGGGCTTCCCGGCGAGGTGCTCGGCGTGGTAATCGTCGGGGAAGGTGATGTCGAAGATCTTCTCGTCGCCGTTGGCCACGCCCTCGATGGCCTCTTCGAAGCCGGGGATGAGGTTGCCGCTGCCGATCTCGTACACCTGGTCGGTGCCGTCGGCGCCCTCGATGGGCTCGCCGTCCATGGTGCCGCTGAAATCCATGAGCACGAAGTCGCCCTGCCGCACGGCGCGGTCGTCGACCGGCTGCAGCTTGGCGAGGCGCTCCTGCAGCATCGCCAGCTGGGCGTCGACCTGGCCGTCGGTGACCTCGAACTCGCGCTTCGGAACCTCGAGGCCCTTGTACTCGCCCAGAACGGGCACAGGCATGGTCTGGACCTTCAGCGTGAAGCTGTAGTCCTTCGTCTCGTCGAGGGGGCCCGCCGTGAGGTCGGAGGTGCCGACGGCGTCGTCGTACAGGCCCGACTCGTGGAGAGCCTGGTCGCCCCACTCGGGGATGGCGTCCTCGAGCGCTTCGGCGCGCAGGTAGTCGACGCCGACCTGCTGCTCCACCAGCCTGACCGGGACGCGCCCCTTGCGGAAGCCGGGCAGCGCCAGGTCGCTGCGCACCTTGGCGACGGCGAAGTCGTAGGCGCGCCTGACCGCCTCGGCGGGCACGTCGACGGTAAGAAGGACCTCGTTCTCGGCTGATGGTTCGACCTTCGTCTTCACTGTGGGTTCTCCGTCTGTCGGGCGGGCGGCGGGGGCGGCGAAGCCGCGGGGCCGCCCTCTCCTGTGGTCGGTGCGAGGGTCAGGCAGGGGCCTGTGGTGCGGGTGAGAGGACTTGAACCTCCACGAGCTCAGCTCACCAGATCCTAAGTCTAGCGCGTCTACCAGTTCCGCCACACCCGCACGCTTAACGTCGACGGCCGGCACCCCGCGCCGGCCGGTGCATCGTGGAGTTGGGGTGAACGACGGGACTTGAACCCGCGACCGCCAGGGCCACAACCTGGAGCTCTACCAACTGAGCTACGTCCACCACCGCTGTTCGCCGCCGTCGCGCTGCACCGCTGCAGCCCGGCCGTGCGGCGGCCTAGAAGGATACCACCTCGGGCGGCGGCCGTCACATCCCGCGCGGGCGCGAGCCGGCCGCGGCCCCAGGCGGCTCACGCCTGCGGCACGTAGGCGTTGCGCACGTCCTGCTGCAGACGCCCGTCCTGGATCTCCAGGATGCGGTCGGTCTGCTGGGCAACCCCCCGGTCGTGCGTCACGATGATGAACGCCGTGCCCAGCTGCTCGTTGATCTGCCGGAACAGCCTGTACACGGCCTTCGTGTTCACCGTGTCCAGGTTGCCGGTGGGTTCGTCCGCGAGCACGAGCGCCGGGCGGTTCAGCAGCGCGCGCGCGATGGCCACGCGCTGCTTCTGCCCACCCGACAGGTCGTTGGCGTTCTTCTTCTCGAGCCCCTCGAGGCCGAGCAGCGCCAGCGTCTCCTCGGCCCGCGGCCCGAGCTCGGCCGCGCTCGCCCCGGCGATACGGCCGGGCATCACGACGTTCTCGAGCACCGTGAACTCGGGCAGCAGGTAGTGGAACTGGAAGACGAACCCGAGGAAGTCGTTGCGCAGGGCGGCGCGCTGCTTGCGCCCCGCCGCCACCGTGTCGTGGCCGTTCAGGATCACGCGGCCCTCGCTCGGCGTGTCGAGCAGGCCGATCAGGTTGAGCAGGGTGGACTTGCCCGAGCCGGACTGGCCGATCACCGAGGCGAACTCGCCGCCGTGCAGCTCGAAGTCGACGCCGCTCAGCGCCACCGTCTTGACCACGGTGCCGTACGTCTTCCCCAGGTCCTCGGCCCTCAGCAGCACCTCAGCCACCCTGGATCACCTCGATCGGGTCGAGCTTCGTGGTGCGGCGCGACGGGATCAGCGACGAGGCCAGCGCCACGAGCATGCCGACGACGAAGGAGATCACCGTGAAGCTCGGTTTGGGGGTGAAGGTGAACGAGGCACCGGACAGAGAGAAGAGCGTGATGAGCAGGACCCCGACGAGCACGCCCATGCCGGAGCCCACGAGTCCCAAGATCGCCGCCTGCCAGAGGAAGATGCGTCCGGCCTGCCGGTCGCGCATGCCCATGGCCTTGAGGATGCCGATCTGGCGCGTCTTCTGGACGGCCGAGATGGCGAGCGTGGAGGCGATGCCGAGGGCGACGGCGACGAGCACGAAGAACTGGATGGTGTAGCTCGACGTGCTCTGCGACTGCAGCGCCTGCAGGAGGTCGGCGTTCTGCGACTGCCACTCCGTGACCTTGAGGCCCTGCATGGCCGGCTCCGCCTGCAGGTCGTCGGCCACCGCGACCGAGTCGAAGACGTTCTTGACCTGCGTCTGGATCTGCGAGTACTGCTGGGCGGTGTACCCCAGCACCTGCTGCGCCACGTCGGCGGAGGTGAACCCCAGACTGAGGTTCGCCTGCGACGAACCGAAGTCGACGAGCGC
>CAIXSE010000699.1 GCA_903921965.1 uncultured Thermoleophilia bacterium
GCAGTGCCGCAGGTCGTCCTCGAAGGTCCCGAGCATCTGGGCGGCCGTGGGCCGGTCGTAGATCCACAGCATGAGCTCCTTGTGCAGGCGCAGGCTGCGGATGTCCATGTTCATCGTGCCGATGGCCCCGAACTCGCCGTCGACGACGATGGTCTTGGCGTGGAAGAACCCGGCCTCGTACTGGTAGATACGGGCGCCGGACTCGAGCAGAGGCCTGTAGTAGGTCTGCGCCGCCCAGAAGGGCAGCTTCTTGTCGACCTGCCGGTCGCCGGTCATCATGAAGTGCAGCTCGACGCCGCGCTGCGCGGCGTTGAGCATGTTGTCGTAGATCGCCTGGTCGGGGACGAAGTAGGGCGACTGGATGTGCAGGGTGCGCCGCGCGCCGGCGATGGCGACCATGTGCGCGCGACGCGCGGCCTCCCAGTGGTCCTCGACGGCGTGGGCGACGGTCTGCGTCAGGATGCCGCCGGCGCCGTCGCCGTCGGGCGCCGGCAGGTACTCGTCCACGAGGATGTCCTCCTGCTCGTCCTCCAGCCAGCGGATGGAGAAGAGCTTCTGCAGCTCGGCCACCGCCTGACCGGTGATGCGCACGTGGGTGTCGCGCCACAGCGGGAAGCGCCTGCCCCCGTCGATGTACTCCTGGCCCATGTTCATGCCGCCGGTGTAGCCGATACCGCCGTCGATCACGGCGATCTTGCGGTGGTTGCGGTAGTTGAGCTTGAAGGCCGAGGTGACGTCGGCGCTGACCTCGGCGCCGGCCGCCTCGAGCCGCTTGAGCTCGCTCTTGCCGGTGTGGACCGCGCCGAGGAAGTCGTAGAGGATGCGCACCTTCACGCCGGCGGCGAGCCGCTCCAGGAGGATCGCGGTGATCTTCGCCGTGAGCTCGTCCTTCTGCCAGATGAAGTACTCGAGATGGATGAAGCGCTGCGCCGCCGCGAGGTCCTCCTCGAGCCGGCCGAACTTGTCGGCGCCGGCGGTGAAGATCTCGAGGGACGCCGCGGGAAGAACCGGGGCGGCGTTGTCCCTCAGGATCAGCCGCGACACGCTCTCCGCGGCAGTGTCCTCGTATTCCCGCGCGAAGCGTCCGCCTGCCGCGCCGTTGCGCTCGTAGAGCGGCGTCATCCTGGCGAGGATCGCCGCCATCGTCCGCTGGCGCCGGTGGCGGCGCGCCGAGATGACCTTCCAGTCGCGCCCGAACAGCAGGAACAGGAACAGGCCGACCACCGGCAGGATGAGGATGACGAAGAGCCACGTGATCGCCCGCGCCGGGTCGCGGTCGTCCCGGATGATCATGGCGGCCACCACGACCCAGAACACGATGATGGGGACGCCGATCCACCACGGCACCGAGATGTCGAGGAGGCCGCGCATGTGCATCGCGACGGGGGCCGCGGCGAGCGTGCCCGGCAGCGCGCCCATCAGCGCTCCTCGCCCACCGACCCGGACGTGGCCGCGCTGCGGTACGTCCTCCGGCGGCGCATCGCCCGCACGATCGGGTCGGCGAGCATCAGGAGCGACAGGGCGAGGTAGAAGACGACGGCGATCAGCGGCACCAGGAGCCCGAACAGCGTCGCCACCGCCTGCAGGACGACCACCACGCGACGCTGCCGGCCGAACGCCCTGATCTCTGCGTCTGCCGCCTCATCGTCGGCGACGCCCTCCGTGCGGCCCGCGTACCCGAACATCACGTTCACCATGAGCGACGCGAGCGTCAGGTTGACCCCGAAGACCACAACGGCGACGTGCTGGCCGGTGTCGCCCAGGTGGTTGGCCATCAGGCTGGTCGTGAACGGCAACAGAGAGACGAACAGCAGCAGGACGAGGTTGAGGCCCATCATCACCTGGTCGGTCGCCTTGGTGAACCGCGTCAGGTTGCTGTGCGCCATCCACACGCCGCCGATGAAGGCGAAGCTCACGAAGTAGCCGAGGTAGCTGGGGAACTCGGCCCCGAGCTCGTGAAGGAGCCTGCCCGAATCGAGCGGGACCTTCAGCTCGAGGACGAGCAGCGTGATGGCGATGGCGAAGACGCCGTCCGAGAAGGCCTCCAGCCGTGTGGTCGGCAGCAGTCCGCCACCGCGGTACCTCGCCTCAGCCACGTTCGACCCTCCTCCTCACGCGTCGCCAGATGATGGCCAGTCTTTCCAGACCGCCCGGTACGCAAAACGTGGTGCAGCCCACCGCACGGGGTGCGGCGCGGCTGCAAGCCTTTCGCGTAGGATGAGCCGGCGCAAGGATACCCACTCCGTGAGCGACGACGCACCACATACCGGCGATACCCGCAAGCGGCGCCGCGGCCGGCCGCGGCTCGACGACCAGCTCGTGCCGCAGATCCTGGACGCGGCCGAACGGCTCTTCGCCGAGCACGGACCGGTGAGCGTGACCATGCGCGACATCGCCGCCGAGGCCGGTCTCTCCCACTCCGCCATCTACCGCTACTTCGCGAGCCGGGACGAGCTCCTGCTGCGGGTGCTCGAGCGCGGACGGCTCCGGCAGGCGGAGCACGAGGCCGAGTGGCGCGAGGCGGGCAAGACCACGGAAGGCGCCCTCGACTGGATCTTCGCGCACAACAGGGCGTACCTGATGTTGTACGTGCGCCTCGCGCTCGACGGCGAGACGGCCTCCTCGATAGGCCTCGACGCGCGCGGCTCCGTCGCGCGCCGCACGCTCGGTGCCCTCGAGAGCGCACCCGGGTACGAGGTCCACACGGGCCTCGACCCGCGGATGGTCGTGGCGGCCGCCATGGCGATGACGATGGGCTACGTGACCGGCGAGGCCTGGATCCTCGACGCCGTGGGGGTGCCGGAGTCCGAGCGCGAGGCCGCCCGCGCCGCACTGGACGACGTCATGCGCAGCATCATCGCCCTGGGCGATTGGTCGGGCGGCGCCGGCGGGTGAGCCGGCGGGCCGGCAGCCTCAGCCGGCGGCGCCGCCGTCCTGGGCGCAGCTCTTCACGCAGTCCAGCACCAGCCGGCGCCACAGGTCGAACGCCGGCGTGAGGTCCAGCTCCGGGTCGGCGATGGCCTGCAGCGCGAGCCCGTCGGTCATGGCGACTGTGAGCACCGCCAGCGGCTCGCTGCGCGCCTGCTGCGGCGGGCCGTCGCTGCCCTCGTCGAGGGCCCA
>CAIXSE010000700.1 GCA_903921965.1 uncultured Thermoleophilia bacterium
GGCAACTGCGGCACGCTCGGGTTCCCGCTCACGACGCTCGCGTTCGGCGGCCAGGGGCTGGCCCTGGCCGTCATCTACGCCGAGTTCCAGTACCTCATCCCGACCGACGGCGTGATGCTCGGGCTCGGCCGGCACTACGCCGGGCCGAACTCCAAGGGAGCCCGCGCCCCGGGGCTGCGCAAGCTCGTCCGCAGCTGGCTGCTCAACCCGCCGGTCATCGCCGGCGCCGCGGCCGTGGCCCTGCGTCTGGCCGGCGCCGACCTGACGCCGTACGTCTCGCCGATCGGCCCCTTCGTCGGCCTGCTGTTCGGCCTCGTCGGCTTCCTGCAGATCGGCCTCGCCATCTCGCTCGAGCCGCTCGCGCACGACCGCAGCGAGCTGTGGCGAGCGGCCGTCACCATCGCCCTGCGCTGCGGCCTGCTGGCCACCGTCCTGTTCACCCTGGGGCTCGTCACCGGCGTGCCGATCCCCGGTGTGTTCTTCCTGCTGGCCATGATGCCGGTGGCGTTCAACACGCTCGTCGTCTCGGCCGTCTTCGACCTCGACAGGGAGCTCGCGCGGCTGCTCGTCGCGGTGTCCACGCCGCTCGTGATCGCGGCCGTGCTCATCTGGCAGCTGGCGGCGCGCTGAGCGCTCCTCCTCCGCCCGCTGCGCCCGCCCCGTTCACGTGGGCGGGGAGTACGTGGCGACCTTCTGCGAGCGCACGCCGTCGGCGCCCACCCTGGCGAGCGCGGCGCCCTCGGACGTCCGGTCTTTCCACCAGCACCAGGCGAGCATCTCGCCGCCGCGCTCCTCGCACACGATGTCGGTCACGGTGACGAGCTCGCCGTCCTCCGGGATGTGCGGGACATACGCCTCCTTGAAGTAGGCGGCGAACTCGTCCCTGGTGAAGCGACCCTCGTAGGGGGAGTCGTAGACGAAGTCCTCGGCGCAGGCGTCCAGGATCGTCTGCAGGTCACCCCGGCGCCAGCCGTCCAAGTAGGCTGTGAACTTCTCGATCATCGCGGGCCTCCCGTCTCGCACGGGCGCGGCACGGCGCCGGTCGCCGGCCCTCGCGCCCTGCGCCCATCCTGGGTACGCGCGAGCCCGGCCGGCATCACCGGAATCCGGTGATTCCCATCTGCTAGTCTCCGGGCATGGGCACAGGCGTCGGACCGAACCCCGCAGGCGGCACGGCCGCCGGAGTGCCTCCGGGCCGTGCCCCGGCCCGTCAGGGCCCCGCGGGCGCGGGCCTCGTCCTCGAAGGCGGCGGCATGCGCACCACCTACACCGGCGGCGTACTCGACGCGTTCATGGACGCCGGCGTCGACCTGAGGTACGTCATCGGCGTCTCGGCGGGCGCGAACGCCGGGTCCGACTACGTCGCCGGCCAGCGCGAGCGCAACCACGCCGTGTTCGTGGACCACGTCGCCGACGCGCGGTACGCCGGCCGGGGCAACGTCCTGCGCGAGCGCAGCTGGTTCGGCCATCGCTTCCTGTTCCGGACGCTGCCCGACGAGCTGGCGCCGTTCGACTACGAGGGGTTCCGGACCGCGCCGCGGACGCTGGTCACCGGCGTGACCGACTGCGGGACCGGCGAGGCGCGGTACTACCGGCAGCACGACCACGACCCTCGCTGGTACGTGCGGACCGTGCTGAGCGCCACGTGCAGCCTGC
The DNA here is from genome assembly GCA_903921965.1 of uncultured Thermoleophilia bacterium. Next base: position 1,657 of record CAIXSE010000700.1, read on the forward strand.
CGGTGCTGTCTCCGCCGGTGGACGTGGAAGGGCGGCCCTGCCTCGACGGCGGCATCAGCGACTCCATCCCGATCCTGCAGGCGATCAGGGACGGCAACCCACGCAACGTGGTCGTCCTCACGCAGAACGCGGGCTACCGCAAGCGGCCGCAGGGCTTCAGGACGCTGGGCCGGGTGTTCCTGGCGCGGCACCCGGCCATCTACCGCGCCATGCGGAAGCGGCACATCCAGTACAACGCGTCGCTCGACCTGGTCGCGTCGCTGGAGCGGGCCGGCTCGGCCTTCGTCCTCCGGCCCGTGAAGCCGCTCGCCGTCGGCCGCATGGAGCGCGACCTCGGCCGCCTCGAGGCGCTCTACCGGCAGGGCTACGACGAGACGATGGCGCGGGTGCCCGCTCTCGCGGAGTGGCTGGCGGGCTGATCCGGCGCGGCACGCGACGCCGTTCGGGCGTGAGCCCGGTGGCACGCGGGTAGAACCGGGCTGAATCACTCCTCTTTCTGAAGGGGGCCACCATGCGCACCAGGTACCTTCTCGGCGTCCTCGCCGTCCTTCTCCTGATCCTCGCCGTCTGGCTCGTGCCGATGGCCCTCGCCGCGGCCGGCGGCTCACCCGCCCCGGACGGGCAGTACGGCGCAGCGCCGTCGCAGGGATCGGGCGCGCAGGGCTCGGGCTCGCAGTGCCCGTTCCTGCAGACCCACCCGTGGCTCGACCCGCACGGCTCGGGTGACGGCTCCGGCGGCACCGGCGGGAGCAGCTACCAGGCCATGTACTACTGAGCCACCCGGCCGGGGCGCCCCGCCCGCCTGAAAGCGCCGACACCGCCGGCGGATCCCGTCCCGCCGGCGCGTCCTGCTCCGCCCGGCGGGGTCCACTTCTCAAGCCGTCGCGCCGGCTCGCCGATACACCTCGGCATCACCGCACGAGCCGAAGGGCCGATGAACGCACGCCGATCCTGCCGGACAACCGCCGCGCTGCTGGGCGTGATCGCCGCCCTGTGGCTCCTGCCTGCTGTGCCGGCCCTCGCCGCGACGCCGGACCCCACGGCGACAACCTCCCCCGGAGCGAGGTTCAGGCACGCCCCCATCAAGAGCGGCAAGTACCTGCCTCTCGTGGAGATCCCCGGGACGGCTCAGATCGTGAAGGTGGGCATCTACCCCGTCGACATCTACGACATCGACTTCCAGTCGAACACCTGCTACATCACGGCCTACGTCTGGCTCATCTGGAAGGGCAAGGTCGATCCCACCGCGACCCTCGAGTTCGCCAACGCCGTGGAGGAGTGGGGCATGATGTCCACTGCGGCGTACGAGGAGCCCATCGAGCTCCCCGACGGCAGCAGCTACCAGTCGATGCGCGTCAACGGCCGCTTCTATCAGCCGTACGACCTGCGCCGGTTCCCGCTCGACTCGCAGTACATCTCCATCTACGTCGAAGACTCGGCTCGCTCCTACGACCAGGTGGTGTTCGTGGCGGACAGGGAGAACACCGGCATCGACGCCGGCATGGTGATCCCCGGCTGGAACGTCGAGGGGTTCACCTCGCAGACCCTGATCCACGACTACCTCACGAACTTCGGCGATTCCTCCGTCACATCGCCCTCGAAGTACACCAGCCTGCTGTACCAGATCACCATCGAGCGCAACGTGAACTACTTCGCGTGGAAGCTCCTCTTCCCGCTCGTGATCGTGCTGCTCACCAACTGGCTGGCCCTGCTGCTGCGGCCCAACTGGATCGACCTGCGCACGGCCATGCCGGCCACCGCGCTGCTCACCACGGTCTTCCTGCAGGAGTCGTACTCGTCGGGGCTGCCGGAGGTCTCCTATCTCGTCCTCATGGACAAGATCTACGTCGTCGCCTACGCGATGATCGTGGCGACGCTGCTGATGATCATCTGGAGCAACTACAAGATCCGCCAGGACGCCGACGCGGCCTCGGTGGCGGCGGTGCGCCGCGTGGACGTCATCGCCGCGGCCGTGCAGTTCGTCGTCTTCTGGGTGATCCTGGCGCTGCTCGTCTTCGTCTGAACCGGAGCAGAAGCCACCTGCATCCGACACCGCCGGCGCGGGTAAGCTGCACGGAAGCGGTCCCGCCGGGCCGGGGCCGCGCCCGATCCCCTCGCAGGAGGCGCGCACGTGGGACTCAAAGGGCCGCGCGTAGGCAAGCTCGCGGCAAGCGGGGACGTCGAGGGGCTGATCGCCCTCCTCGGCCCTCTCGACAAGCGCGACGTGAAGGCGCGTCACGCGCTCATCGGCATCGGCGCCGACGCGGTGCCGGCCTTGCTGGCGTGCGCCCTGCACGACGATCCTGAGGGCGCGGGCGAGCTGACGGCGCGCGCCGCCGCGGCCCACACCGTGCTGGTGGAGATCGGCGAGCCGGCTCTCCGCGCCGTGGAGCGGGTCGTCCGCACGAGCGACGACGCCCGCGAGGTGGCCGGCGCCGCCGCGCTCCTGCGGCAGACTGCGCAGAAGCTGCAGCGACCGGTCGCCGACGACCTCAAGCGCGAGGTCGAACGCAAGACCGGCGCGACCTGGGCGGCCGTCACGGGCGACTCGGGGCAGCGCGACGAGGCCCCGGGCCGCGAGCCGGGGGGCGCCCCGGCCTGAGCGCCGTCCAAACGGCCGGCGGGGAGGATTCGGGCGCCGTTCGGGGAACACTCCGACTGTGAGCATCCCGCCTCAGGATGCCTGAGCGACCGGGCGCGACCTGGACTACCGGCGCCGTCGCTCGCTGAAGGGCTCGCAGATCGCAGCGGGCCCTTCGGGGTTAACGAGAACGGGCGGGAGCCGCTCCCGGCCCCCGCCCGTCGGCTTCGTCACGGCGCCTGCGGCGCCTGCAGCGATCAATCCTCGAACGCGCCGTCGGCCATGCCCGAGTGCCGGCCCCAGTCGAGGTCGTCCCACTCCAGCGCCGTGTACGACATGCTGGCGCCGAGCGGCTCGCCGAGCGACTCGAGGTGCGGGTGCGCGGGGTGCAGCACGAACGGTTCCGCCTTGTGGCGGCTGGCCGCGCTGTCCCACTTGCTCTCGGGGATCTCGTCGCACTTGCGCAGCAGGAGGTCCCACTCGCGGTCGACCCAGCGCTGCAGCTCCTCGACCACGTGCTCGTTGCCGGGAAGCGCCAGGTGGTTGAACCGGCCCTGGCGCTCGAGCCACTCGCCGAGCGGACGCTTGTGCCGCGGCCGGTACGTGAGCCGGTACTCGCCGTCGTTGACCTCGAACAGCGGCCAGTAGCAGGTGTCGGTCGCGAGCCGCGCGAGGTCGACGCCCTCGTCGTTCTCGGTGCGCCAGCCGCGCGGACAGGGGCTGAGCACGTTGAGGAAGGTGGGACCGTCCACGGCCAGAGCCTTGGCGGCCTTGTGGATGAGGTCCTGCGGGTCGTGCGGCGAGGACTGGGCCACGTACGGCAGGCGGTGGCCCACCATGATCTCGGTGAGGTTCTTCGAGTGGCCGATCTTGCCCGGGATGGCTTCGCCCACCGGGCTGGTCGTCGTCCAGGCGCCGTGCGGCGTGGCCGACGAGCGCTGGAAGCCGGTGTTCATGTACGCCCCGTTGTCGTAGCAGACGTACAGCATCTGGTGGCCGCGCTCCATGGCGCCGGAGAGCGCCTGCAGGCCGATGTCGTACGTGCCGCCGTCGCCGCCGAAGGCGATGAACTTGACCTTGTCCTCGAGCTTGCCGCGGCGGCGCAGCGCGCGCCACGCGGTCTCGACGCCCGAGAGGGTGGCGGCCGCATTCTCGAAGTTGGTGTGGATGTAGCTGCCCTTCCAGGCGGTGTACGGGTAGCGCGTGGTGGACACCTCGAGGCAGCCGGTGGCGCCGGCGACGACGTAGTGGGAGTCGATCTGGGACAGCACCTGGTTGACGATGAGGGAGGCGCCGCAGCCCGAGCAGAGGCCGTGGCCGGCGGAGAGCGCCGGCGTCTTGGCGGCGACCGCCTGGACGCGTTCGCGGTGCTCGTAGTAGAGCTCGGTGGGGATGAGCGCGTCGAACTTGCAGGCCTCGACGCAGTGGTTGCACGTCATGCAGCGGCGCTCGTCGAACGTGATGGTGCCGGCGAAGTGGCGCTCCTTGCCCTTGCCGTGCGTGCGCGACTTGTCGAGGCGCACGTCGATGCACTCAACAGGGCACTTCTTGGCGCAGGCGCCGCAGAAGGTGCAGGCGTGGCCGCCGCCCTCCTTGCGCCGCAGGTCGAAGAGGCCGACGCCTGGCAACTTGTCCTGAAGCTCACGGACTGCGAACTCGTTCTCGGGGATGGGGTGGCCGTAGAGGTACTTGGAGGTGCTGGGTCGAGCCATGGTGGTCTCCTGGACGCTGGGACCCCGCACAGTCCC
>CAIXSE010000701.1 GCA_903921965.1 uncultured Thermoleophilia bacterium
CAGCGGCGTGGGCTCGGGGCCCACGTAGCCGGCCTCGACGCCCTGCGCCTCGAGGACCTCCTCGGCCGTGGCGAGGCGGAAGTCGGCGCCCAGGGCCTTGCGCAGCTTGAGGTCGCCGAGCTCGTGGTCGCCGCGCAGCAGGACGAGCGCCTGCGTGCCGGCCTTCGGGCCGCTCTCGATGGTGACGACGAGCGACTTGAGGAAGGCACGCGCCGGCAGGCCGAGGTAGGCGGTGACCTCGTCGATGGTGCGCGTGCCGGGGGTCTCCTTGATGTCGTCGACCAGGAGGTTGACCGGGCCGGCGAGCCCCACGGTGGGGTCGCCCTCGGGCGCGAGCTCGCTGTGCGGAGGCTCGCGGTCGGCGCCGGCCAGCGCCGTCTCGACGTTGGAGGCGTAGCCACACTCCCGGCAGAAGACGATCTCGTCCTCGCCGGCGTCGGCGAAGGCCATGTACTCGTGGCTGACGGCGCCGCCCATCATGCCGGAGTCGCCCTCCACCATCATCGCGTCGACGCCGCAGCGCGCGTAGATGCGGTCGTAGGCGACGATGTGCTTGCGGTAGCTCTCCTGCAGGGCGTCGTAGCTGACGTCGAGGCTGTACGAGTCCTTCATGATGAACTCGCGGGTGCGCAGGACGCCGCTCTTGGGGCGGGCCTCGTCGCGCTCCTTGGTCTGGATGTGGTACCAGAGCTGGGGGAGCTGCTTGTAGCTCTGGATCTCGCGCGCGGCGAGCCAGGTGATGACCTCTTCGTGGGTCATGGCGAGGGCCATGTCGGCGCCCTTGCGGTCCTTGAAGCGGAAGAGCTCCTCGCCGATGGCGTCCCAGCGGCCCGACTCCTGCCAGATGTCCGCGGGGTTGATGACCGGCATGAGCAGTTCCTGGCAGCCGATGGCGTCCATCTCCTCGCGGATGATGGCGGCGACCTTCTGCATGACGCGCCAGCCGGCCGGCAGGTACACGTAGATGCCTGCCGCGAGCTGGCGCACGAGACCCGCGCGGACCATGAGCTTGTGGCTCACGGCCTCCGCGCCGGCCGGATCCTCTTTGACGGTGGGCAGCAGCAGCTGACTGGCGCGCATGGAGACCTCGCGATGCATTCACTTCGGATTGACGGCGCCTATGCTACCAAGCCCGCCGCCGGGAGTGTCACCGGCTCACAGGGAGCGAAACGCGGCATCGTCGGCGTCTGAGCCCCACTCGGCGAATGGCTCCGCAGCAGCATCCGCGGACGCCGACCCCGCAAGCACGGCGAACGGATCCTCGCCCCTCGGGCCGTCCTGGCCCATCGCGGAGAGCGCGGCGAGCAGCCGGGCGTCCTCCGTGAGGATCACGCCCGCGCCGCACTCGGCGGCGGCCTGCGCGATGAACGCGTCCCAGATCGAGACGCCGAGCGTCACGCTGATCCGGGTCGCAGCACGCAGTGAACCGACACCGGGCGCAACGACCAGGTCCGCCGGCAACTGCTCCGCGAGCCACCCGGCGGACGACGCCGGAAGCGGCACCTCGCCCTTCGTCGTGAGCACGCTGAAGTACTCGGCCAGCACCTGCGTGCTCGTGCGGAACGTGCCCGCGCCCAGGTGCTCGAGCAGCAGCGCCCGTGCGACGTCGCGCTTGCGCGGCGCGTCGGCATCGTGCGCGTAGACGAGTACGTTCGTGTCGAAGAAGACGAGCTCGGGCGCTGCCGGGACGCGCGTGCGCGGGCTCACCGTGCGTGCAGTTCGTCGCGGCTCCATGTGGCCGCGCCCGACCGGTACGGCTCGCCCGCGAGGTGGGCAGCCACCGACTCGGCCAGGCGCGCGCGCTCACTGTCGTCGCGCACCCACTTCGCCAGGAAGTCGCGCAGGACCGCGTTGACACTCGTGTTCTCGTGCACGGCCTTGACCCGTGCCTTCTGCAGCAGGTCGTCGGCGATCGCAAGCGTCACGTTGGCCACGGAACCCTCCGCTCGTCATGGTGAACACGGGACAAGTGTAGCACGTATCCTGTGTTCTCAGTCTCGGTCGACGAAGCAGGCCGGCCTCAAGACGACTCCGGCTCAGGCCTCGAGCGGTACCAGCGCGAGGTCTGTCTGCGCGAAATCGTTGCCGACGCAAAGCAGGGGTTGCCCCGAGAGCTTCGCGACCGCGTAGGTGAGGCAGTCCCCGAGGTTCAGCGCGGCAGGGTGACGCCCTTTGCCGAACTTGGAGAATGCGTGAAAGGCCGTCCACCAGTGGCGCTCGCCAAACTCCACCAGCCGCAAGTCGAACCAGGCGATCGTGTGGGAGATGGCGGACTCCGCCTGCGCCGGACCATCCATGTGCCGGCCCGCCAGCACCATGGCCGTCTCTACCAGGGTCGGGGCTCCCACTGCTCCTCCCCCCTCCCTGGTGAGCGCGTCGGCGACCGACCAGCCCGATCGCTCGTCCATGATCAACGCGATCAGCGCCGAACTGTCGACGACCATCACGATGATCTGCCACCCATCACGTACCGTCAGGCAGGCCGTTGGGACCGTAGCCGATGATGGCGTCGTCCCGGGCGGAGTCATGCGGTTTGCCACGCTCTTCAGGTGGGATGTGGGACCAGATCTCCCTCTCCATCCACTCGAGCCTGGCTGCGAGGAGCGCCTCCGGGTCGATGGCACTCGTGAGTCTTGCGCGCCGCTCCTCGAGCGCGACCCTGATGGCCTGCGTCTTGGTCTCGCCGGTGAGGCGCGCGACCTCGGTGGCGAGGCGCTCGACCTCGGCGTTCTTGATGGTGAGGGCCACGGTCATCTCCCGGTCAGTGTGCGCTTACTGAAAGGTACCCTCAAGGTTGACGACAGTAAAGGGAGGGTGACGTTGCGCAGCCGGGCGGGGTGACGTTCAGGCGGCGGACGGTGGCGCGCGGACGGGCGAGCGCGGCACCCCGCGGCCCCCCCGCTCTCCCCTACTCGCGGTGCTGGGGAACGGAGAAGCCCTCGTTGACGAGGTAGCCGAAGCGGCGCGCGTGATCGAGGTCGATGGCGATCATCTCCTCGACCAGGCCGCGGAAGCCGATCTCGGCCGTCCACCCGAGGACCTCGCGGGCCTTGGTGGGGTCGCCGAGCAGCGTGTTCACGTCGGTGGGCCGGTAGTAGCGCTTGTCGACGCCGACGACCTCGTCGCCCACCGACACTGCGCCCTGGGCGAGGGCGAGCGTACCGCAGGCCTTCGCGAGCCGGGCCTCGTCGATCGCATCCACGATGCCGGCCTCGTCCTGGCCCTCGCCCTGCCAGCTCACCGTGATGCCCACCTCGGCGAAGGCGGCATCGCAGAACTCGCGCACGCTGTGCTGCTCGCCGGTGGCGATGACGTAGTCGCCGGGCTCGTCCTGCTGCAGCATGAGGTGCATGGCGCGCACGTAGTCGCGGGCGTGGCCCCAGTCGCGGAGCGAGTCGAGGTTGCCGAGGTACACCTTCTGCTCGAGCCCCACCGCGATGCGGGCCACCGCGCGTGTGATCTTGCGGGTGACGAACGTCTCGCCGCGGATGGGGCTCTCGTGGTTGAACAGGATGCCGTTGCTGGCGTGGATGCCGTAGGCCTCGCGGTAGTTGACGGTGATCCAGTACCCGTACACCTTGGCGGCGCCGTAGGGGCTGCGCGGGTAGAAGGGCGTGGTCTCGCGCTGCGG
>CAIXSE010000702.1 GCA_903921965.1 uncultured Thermoleophilia bacterium
ACGACCTGGGCGCCGAGCGCGTCGAGGCCGCGCGCCACGTGGTCGTCGCCGCCGTCCTCGCCGATGAGCAGCAGTGTGGCGCCGCTCACGCCGGGCAGGTCCTTGACGAAGCTCGCCGGCGTCTCCGGCGCGTGGTCGACGCGGAGGCCGTGCCGGCGCAGGTGCGCGGCGGTCGCGGGGCCGACGGCGGCGATGCGCGCCGGGCCGAGGGCGCGCACGTCCCGGCCCTGCTCCGCCAGCTGCTCCAGGAGGGCGTCGATCCCGCCCGGCGAGGTGAACACCAGCCAGTCGGCCCTGGCGAGGTACTGCTGCAGTCCGGCCGGCGCCGGCAGCGTCTCCGAGCGCAGCACCGGCACCTCGGCGGTGTCGGCGCCGGCGGCCTTGAGTAGCCGCACGATCTCGCTGGGGCGCCGCCGTACGCGGGGCACCAGGATGCGGCGCCCGGCCAGCGGCTGGGAGTCGTGCCAGGCGAGCACGTCGCGCAGCTTCACGACCTCGCCGACCACGATCAGCGCCGGCGGGTGCAAGCCGGCGCTGCGCACGCGCGCCTCGATGTCGGCCAGCGTCCCGGTCACGACGCGCTGCCCGGGCGTGGTGCCGCGTTCGATGACGGCCGCCGGGGTCTCCGCCGGGCGGCCCTCGGCCACGAGCCGTTCGGCCACGCCCTTCAGGTTGGTCAGCGCCATCAGGAAGACGAGCGTGTCGGCGCCCTTCGCGATGCCGGCCCAGTCGACCCGCGAGAACGGCCTGGTCGGGTCCTCATGACCGGTGATGACGGCGAAGCTGCTCGCGTAGCGGCGGTCGGTCACGGGGATGCCCGCGTAGGCGGGAGCGGCGACCGACGAGCTCACGCCGGGGACGACGATGAACGGCACCCCGCGCTCGCGGAGGTGCGTGGCCTCCTCGCCGCCGCGACCGAACACGAACGGGTCCCCGCCCTTGAGGCGCACGACGACCTTGCCCTCGAGGGCGTGCTGCGCCAGCAGCTCGTTGATGCGCTTCTGCGGCACGGCGTGGACGGCCGCCTGTTTGCCGACGTACACGAGCTCGGCGTCGTCGGGAGCCAGGGCGAGCATGGAGTTGTCGGCGAGCCGGTCGTAGACGACGACGTCGGCGCGCGCGAGCGCGTCGGCGCCGTGGCGGGTCAGCAGCCCGGGGTCGCCGGGGCCGGCGCCGACGAGGTAGACGGTGCCGGGGGTGACGCCGGCGGGAACGTCGTCCCCGGGGATGACGGTCGGCGCGGGGGTCGAGGCGGGGGACGGTGTGACGGTGTGGTCGGTCATCGTGCCTCCAGGCCGACGATGCGTTCGAGGAGCTCGGCGTCCAGATAGGCCTCGACGTGGTCGGCGAGGCGGTCGATGTCGTCGTCCGGCGGGGTCGCGGTGGCGCCCAGGAGCGGGAGCCCGCGGGCGGCGCGGAGCCCGTCGAGGAACGCGCCGCGCAGCGCCGGGTGGTCGAAGATGCCGTGGACGTAGCTGCCGCAGACGGTGCCGGCGGAGCCGGGCGGCCCGGCCGGGGCGGCAGCGACGGCGCCGTCGTCGTGGGCGAAGCCGTCGGCGCCGCGCAGCCGCAGCAGCGGCGCGGCGCCCTGGCCCAGCATCGTCCGGCCCATGTGGATCTCGTAGCCGTGCAGGGGCGTGCCCGGGGCGCCGAGGGGCGAGGCCGGACCGGGCGGGGAGGCCGGGTCCGCGGGACCGCCGGCCTCACCGGCGCCGAGCAGCTCGCCCTCGACGCGCACCGTGCGCTTGTCGCCGGCGAAGGTCGTCTCCGCATCGAGAAGGCCGAGGCCGTCGACGCTGCCGGCGTCGGACTCGACGTGCTCCGGGTCGTGGATGCGGCGGCCGAGCATCTGGTAGCCGCCGCAGACGCCGACGACCGGCGTCCCGGCGGCGGCCTTCGCCCGCACCGCCGCCGCCATCCCGCTCGCGCGCAGCCACTCGAGGTCGGCGATCGTGCTCTTGGTGCCGGGCAGCACGACCGCGGCGGCACCGTCCAGCTCGGAGGGCGTCGTCGCATAGCGCACGTTCACGTCGGGCTCGTCGGCCAGCGCGTCGAAATCCGTGTAGTTGCTGATGAACGGCAGGCGCACGACGGCCACCTGCAACGGCGCGTCCGGCTTCGCTCGCCGCTTCCGGTCCTCGATGCCGAGGGAGTCCTCCTCGTCGCCGCGCCAGTCGGTGAGCATCGGCACGACGCCGAGGGTCGGCACGCCGGTCTTCTCGCGCAGGAACTCGATGCCGGAGTCCAGCAGGCTCGCGTCGCCGCGGAACTTGTTGATCACGAACGCCGCGATGCGCTCGCGCTCCTCAGGCGTGAACAGCTCCATGTGACCGACGAGACTCGCGAACACGCCGCCGCGGTCGATGTCGCCGATGAGCAGGACGGGGCACTGCGCGTAGAGCGCGACCTTCATGTTGACGATGTCCTGGCCGCGCAGGTTGATCTCGGCCGGGCTGCCGGCGC
>CAIXSE010000703.1 GCA_903921965.1 uncultured Thermoleophilia bacterium
GACTCAAACGCGTTCAGGCCGTGATTGCCGGACTCGTCAAGGAAGAGGTGGTGCATGCTGCCATGGTAGGCGGGCCTCCACGCGGCCGTGGCGTCCAGGCGCGAGTCCGGCGGCGGGCTACCGATGCAGCGTCCACTCGGTGGACGTTGGCGCTTCATGGCAGCATCCACGGCTGCGCCGCGCCCGCGCGTGAGTAACACGCGGCAGGCGTTCACGCGCCGGCGGTACGGGTCGCTGACGCATCAGCGCAGCGCCCACCGGCCACGGCGTCAACGCAGGTTCACATTGCTTGACGCCGCAGGGAGCACGGGGATAATCGAACCACTGTCCCCGCACTCTGGTGCGGGCCGCGAAGCCGCCTCCGGGCGGCTTCTGCTTTTTCTGAGAGAGCGTCAACCGGAGGGATGACGTGGCCGAGCGCCGCCCGAGGACGCGCGTCTATGTCGATGGCTTCAACTTCTACTACGCCGCTTTCAGGCGAGGCGACTTCGGGTCGTACAAGTGGCTGGACCTGGTCCGCTTCTGCGAGGCGGCGCTACCGCGCAACGACATCGACCTGGTGCGCTTCTTCACGGCGCGACTCGACCCCGCTCGTGGGCGAGGCGCACAGCGTGCTCGTCAGGACGTCTACCTGGAGGCGCTCTCGACGTTGCCGCGCCTCACGGCTCACTTCGGGGAGTTCGTCGAACACAGTAAGCGCCTGAGGCTGGTGAGTGCTCCGCCGGGCGGCCCTCGAACAGCCGAGGTGTGGGTGCCTGAGGAGAAGGGCTCGGACGTGAACCTGGCAGCGCATCTCATGCTCGAGGCGTTTCGTGACGCCTGCGACGTGGCCGTTGTCGTCTCCAACGACGCCGACCTGCTGGAGCCGGTCAGGCTGGTACGTGAGGAGCTTGCCAGGACGGTCGGCGTGATCCGAGTCGATGGCGGACAGAGGAAGTGCATCTTCGGCGGCAGGGTCGACTTCGTGCGAACGGTGCGGCGTGGGCACTTCGCTGCAGCGCAGCTGCCGGAAGCGGTTGCCGGTACTCATGTCCGCACCATCGTGAAACCTTTCGAGTGGCGGGTCTGAGCTACCCCAGCACTTTCACCCCGTGCCCCTGCAGCCAAGCGGCCGTCGCGTCCAGGCGCGAGTCGGGCGGCACGAAGATCACCGCCGCGTCGCGCCCGCGCGTGAGCAGCACGCGGTAGGCGTTCACGCGCAGGCGGTACGGGTCCTTGACGTGCGAGCCGGCGGCGTGGCGCTTGGCGTGCTCGTTGGTCCAGCGGTCGCCGGCGGGGGAGAGGGCCGGGCCGGCTGCGCCGCCGGCCGTCGCGCCGCCGCCCGTCCGGATGAAGTCGTTCCCCCATGCGAGCAGCACGGCGTCGAGCTCCAGGCCCTGGGCGCCGAACTCGGTGACGCACTGCTCGAGCTGCCGGCACGAGCGCCGGTCGCCGTCGCCCTCTCCGTACCAGGCGCCGAGCTGCACCCGCTGCGTCGCGTGCCAGCCGTTGGGCACGCCCCAGCCGGGCTCCAGGATCTTGTCCCGTGACGAGGCGACGAGCCCGTAGCGGGCGTCCGGAGCCTCACCGTAGCGCTCGTGCAGGTACGTCTTGGCGACCTCGAGGTCGCGGGTCATGCGCAGGTGGTAGCCGTCGCGCTCGAGGCCGGCGGCGAGCTCGCGGCCCTGCGCCGGGTCGTCGCCGTCCAGGAGGAGGTCGACCCACCTGTCCAGGTCGTCGGCGAAGTGGAAGCGGAGCTCGACGGTGAGCTCGAGGGCCGGGCTGGCGGCCTGGCGGAGGGGGTGCCCGAAGAACTCCCGCAGCACCGCCTCCGGCGCGTGCACCGTCCAGCCGCCCGGGTCGGCGGCCTTCTCCAGCGCCGTGCGCCACTGGCCGAGGCCGGCCTCCTCGCCCACGTGGATCTCCTGTCCGGAGCCGATGAGCCCCACGAGCACGCACCAGCCGGGGATGCGCTCGCCGAAGTCCACGAACGCCTCGGGCTCGCTCTTGGGGAAGGGCAGGCTGTGCTTGGCCGTGACCTGCTCGAGGTCCCAGGCGCGCTGGGCCTCGTCGTAGACGATGACGTGCTGCGGCGGCACCGCCTTGCTGTCGCCGAGGTACTGCTTCACGTAGTTCTTGACGTCGCGGACGAAGGTCTTGCCGCC
>CAIXSE010000704.1 GCA_903921965.1 uncultured Thermoleophilia bacterium
CCGCCGGCGCCCGGGCCGAAGGCCCCGAGCCGGCTCAGCTCGTCGTACTGCTTGCGCTTGTCCGGGTCGGACAGCGTCTCGTACGCCTCGCTGATCTCCTTGAACTTGTCCTCGGCGGCCTTGTCGCCCGGGTGCTTGTCCGGGTGGTAGTCGCGGGCCAGCTTGCGGAAGGCCTTCTTGATCTCTTCCTGCGAGGCGTTCTTGGGAACGCCGAGTGTCTGGTAGAAGTCGCCCATGTCAGCTCGCCACGATCACCTTGGCCGGGCGCAGCAGCCTGCCGTGCAGCAGGTAGCCGCGCTCCAGGACCTGGATCACCGTGTCCGTCTCGTGCTCGTCCGAGGGCTGCACCAGGATCGCCTCGTGGATGTTGGGGTCGAACAGCGCGCCCAGCTCGACGAGGACCTCCTGCAGGCCGTGCCCTTCGAGGGTGGCGCGCAGCTGGCCGGCCACGAGCTCGAGGCCGGCGATCAGCTGGCCCTCCTCGTGGCTCGCCGCCGCCTCGAGGGCCCTGCCCATGTTGTCCATGACCGGCAGCAGGGACTCCACCACGGCCTCGGAGGCACGCAGCCGCAGCTGCTCCTCCTCGCGCTGCACGCGCCTGCGGTAGTTGTCGAACTCCGCCTTGAGGCGCTGCAGGTGGTCGACGTACGTGTCGCGCTCGGCGCAGACCCTGGCGAACTCGTCGCCGCCGGCCTTGACGTCCGGCATCGGGATGGGCTCGTCCTGAGCCGCCGCGGCGGCGGCCGGCGTCGCGGCCTGTGCGGCCGCGTCCCCGGCCTCCTCGGCGCCCTTCGGAGCCGCCTTGGGCTCGCCCTTCTCGACCGGGATCTTCCTCGCGCCCTTGCGCCTGCCGTCGTCGGTGGGGTTCTTCCTGTCCGTCATGTCGCTCGTGTGCTCCTGTCCTCAGCCGGCCCCGGCGCGGCGGCGCTGCGTCCGCCGCGCCGGGCCTGCTCCTGCTCGTCTCAGCTCTGGGCGCCGCCCTCGGAGCTGGCCTCCGCAGTCCGGGCCTCGACCGTCTTCCTGGCCTTGACCTCGATGCGCTTCGGCTTCTCCTCCTCGACCTTCGGCACGGTGATGACGAGGATGCCGTCCTCGTAGCTCGCCGAGATGTCGTCGGGCTTGACGCCCTGCGGGAGGGCGAGGCTGCGCTGGAAGCTGCCGTAGCGGCGCTCCACGCGGTAGTAGCGCTCCTCGTCCACCGTCTCCTCGAACCTGCGCTCACCCTTGACGGTGAGCACGTTGTCCTCGACCTCGATCTGGATGTCGTCGGGATCCATGCCGGCCAGCTCGGCCTTGACGACCACGGCGTCCTTGTTGTCGAAGACGTCCACCGCCGGCAGCCAGCTCTCCTGCCGCCCGCCCCACATCTGGTCCACGAGCCGGTTGAACTGGTTCTGGACCGACGTCATCTCACGGAACGGGTCCCACCTGATGATCGCCATTGAAGACACCTCCTCGTGTGTCCCGGGGTTCCCGGCGGGCGGCGCCGGCGAGAGCGCCGCCCGCCGTGACTCGCCTGCGAGTCGTTACTTGCGCTCGTCCTCGTCGATGACCTCGTAGTCGGCCTCTTCGACGTTGTCGTCGGAGGTCGCCGACCCGCCGTCGCCCGACGCCGCGTGCTGCTGCTGCGCCTGCTGGTACACGGCCTCGGCCAGCTTGTGCGACGCCTGCATGAGGGCCTCGGTCTTGGCCTTGATGAGCTCCTCGTCGTCGCCCTCCAGGGCGCTCTTGACCTCGGCGCCCGCGGCCTCGATCTCCGACTTCGTGGAGGCGTCGACGCGGTCGCCCATGTCGCGCAGCGACTTCTCGGTGCTGTACACGAGGTTCTCGGCGTTGTTCTTGACGTCCGCCAGCTCGCGCGCCTTCTTGTCCTCCTCGGCGTGGGCGTCGGCGTCCTTCATCATGCGCTCGATGTCCTGCTCGCTGAGGCCGCTGCTCGCGGTGATGGTGATCTTCTGCTCGTTGCCGGTGCCCAGGTCCTTGGCGCTCACGTGCACGATGCCGTTGGCGTCGATGTCGAAGGTGACCTCGATCTGCGGGATGCCGCGCGGCGCCGGCGGGATGCCGACCAGCTGGAACTTGCCGAGCGTCTTGTTGTAGCGCGCCATCTCGCGCTCGCCCTGGAGCACGTGGATCTCCACGCTGGTCTGGTTGTCGTCGGCCGTGCTGAAGATCTCGCTCTTCTTGGTCGGGATCGTGGTGTTGCGCTCGATGAGCTTGGTGAACACGTTGCCCTTGGTCTCGATGCCGAGGCTCAGCGGCGTGACGTCGAGCAGCAGGACGTCCTTGACCTCGCCGGCCAGCACGCCGCCCTGGATGGCGGCTCCCACGGCGACGACCTCGTCCGGGTTCACGCCCTTGTGCGGGTCCTTGCCGATGAGCTGCTTGACCTTCTCCTGCACCGCGGGGACGCGCGTCATGCCGCCCACGAGGATCACGTGGTGGATGTCGCCCTTGCCGATGCCGGCGTCCTTGATGGCGTTGTTGACGGGCACCACGACGCGCTCGAGCAGGGCGCTCGTGAGCTCGTCGAACTTGGCGCGCGTGAGCGTCAGGTCGAGGTGCTTGGGCCCGTTCTCGTCGGCCGTGATGAACGGCAGGTTGATGCTGCTCGTCTGCGTCGTGCTGAGCTCGATCTTGGCCTTCTCCGCGGCCTCGTAGAGGCGCTGCAGGGCCATCTTGTCCTTGCTCAGGTCGATGCCCTGGCTCTGCAGGAACTCGGCGACCATCCAGTCGACGACCGCCTTGTCCCAGTTGTCGCCGCCCAGGTGCGTGTCGCCGTTGGTGGAGCGCACCTCGAACACGCCCTCCCCGAGGTCGAGGATGGAGACGTCGAAGGTGCCGCCGCCGAGGTCGAACACGAGGATGGTCTGGTCGTGCTCCTTGTCGAGCCCGTAGGCCAGGGCGGCGGCCGTCGGCTCGTTGATGATGCGCTTGACCTCGAGGCCGGCGATCTTGCCGGCGTCCTTGGTGGCCTGGCGCTGCGAGTCGTTGAAGTACGCGGGGACGGTGATGACGGCCTCGGTGACCTTGTCGCCCAGGTACTCCTCGGCGTCGCGCTTGAGCTTCTGGAGGATCATGGCCGAGATCTCGGGCGGCGTGTACGTCTTGCCGCCGATCTCCACCACGGCGTCGCCGTTGGAGCCGGCCTGGACGTGGTACGGCACCATGGTCATCTCCTCGGAGACGTCGCCGTACTTGCGGCCCATGAAGCGCTTGATGGAGAACACGGTGTTCTCCGGGTTGGTGACCGCCTGACGACGCGCGACGCTGCCCACGAGGCGCTCGCCGCTCTTCGAGAACGCGACCACCGACGGCGTCGTGCGGCCACCCTCGCTGTTGGGGATGACCGTCGGCTCGCCGCCTTCGAGCACGGCCATGGCACTGTTGGTCGTGCCCAGGTCGATGCCGATTACCTTGCCCATCTAGATGCCTCCTTGCAGACATTGAAGCGTGCCTAAGCACAAAATCTGAGTCAGTTACTGTCAAGTTTATGCCCGCCCCTCCTCCAGGGCAAACCACGCCGCCGGCAGGCATGCCGCCCTCGGCGCCGAACCTGCCTGTGACACCATGGCCGCAGCCCGAGAGTGCAGACCAGGACGGATCCACGTGCCCCGCTGGGTGCAGCTGGGTGCGCTCCCCGCCCTGCTCGTCATCGGGTGGTTCGCGCTGGGGGCCATCGGCCAGGTCATCTTCATCTTCCTGGTCGCGGGACTCATCGCCCTCGTCCTCAACCCCCTCGTGCGCGGGCTCGAACGCGCGCACGTGCCCCGCTACGCCGGCACGTTCGTGGTCTACGCCGCCTTCGTGGCACTCGTGGTGCTGTTCGTCGCCCTCGTCTGGCCGCCGATCGTGCAGCAGCTCCGCAACCTGGCGACGGCGCTGCCGAGCATGGCGCTCCAGGCCGGCGACACGGTGGACCGCCTGCAGCGGTTCACCGACGGCGCCGGCCTCGGCATCGACGTGAGGCAGCAGCTCACGGCCGCGCTCAGCGCCGTCTCGGACCACATCCCGCAGTTCACCAGCAGCGTCGTGGACGTGGGCGTGACCGTGGTCCGGCAGATCACCTACGGCATCATCGTCGTCGTGATCTCCATCTACATGCTGCTCGACGCGAGACGCATCGGGCGCTTCGTGGCCGGTCACTTCCCCACACGCAGCGTGAGCGACGGCGAAGAGTACGTGCGCCGCTCGCGGACCGCCGTGGTCGACTACGTGAAGGCGCAGGTGCTGCTCTCGGGCATCATGGGCGCCAGCGTCGGCCTCGCCATGTGGCTCCTGAGCCTCGTCGGCGCGTTCCCCTCGGGGGGCCGCTACGCGCTGTTCTTCGGCGTCTGGGCCGCCCTCATGGAGGCGATCCCCTACCTCGGCCCCGTGCTCGCCGCGGTACCGCCGACGGTGGTGGCCGTGTTCGACTCGCCGCTCAGCGCCCTGTGGGTCATCCTCACGTTCGTGCTCATCCAGGAGGTCGAGGGTCACATCCTCATCCCGGTGATCATGGGCAGCCGCTTCCGCGTGCACCCGCTCGTCGTGATCTTCGCCATCCTCGCCGGCGGCGAGATCCACGGCATCGCCGGCATGCTGATCGCGATCCCGCTGATCCCCCTGCTCAAGGAGACCGTCGCGTTCCTGCGCCCCCGCCTCATCCTCGAGGGCTGGTGCGCCGCCGTCACCGGCGAGGCCGCCGTGGCGGCCGGCGCGGCGCCGGACGCGGACGCCGGCGCGCCGCAGGACCCGGCAGCCCCCCGCTGAGGCCGGCGCGCCCGCGCACGCGGGCGCGTCACGGCGTCACCCCGCGGACGGACCGCCGCCGGCACACCGGGGGGACGGCCGGCGCTTGACGGCGGACGGCCGTGGAATCTCTGCATTGTTCTGGTACATTCGAACCGCTGTGCCGCGGGAGCGGCGCGCCGGGCCGTTCAATGATTGCCATGGCGCGCGGAATCCTGTATCACCGACACGGGCCTGCGCGCTCCGGCAGGGGCGCAGGACCGGCAGCAGCCATGGGGAACGAGGGGACATCGACCGTCTCACGCGCCAGCCGGCCCGCCAGCGAGCCGGCCGTCCGTCGCGGTGTCCATCCTCACTCGTCACACGGATGCCGCCGCACATCGCCCGGGCGATGTGCGGCGTCTTCGACCACCGTTCCGCTGAGGGGGGAGGAGGTGATTCTTTGAGAGCGGACAAGCTCGCTTCTTCCCCGTACCGCAAGGAGGTGACCATGGCAAAGCGCTTCGTCCTCATCGCAGGGGTTCTGGCCGCCGTCCTCGTGGTCGCGGCCCCGGCGCTCGCCTTCAACGGCGCGCGTGAGGACTACACGCCGTCGAGCAAGTGCGCGGACTGCCACACCGACATGGCGTCCATCCCGCAGGTGTACGGCGAGTGGGCCGAGACCAAGCACGCCGAGTCGAACGCCGACGGGCAGTCCACCCGCTGGCCGAACGGCAACACGTGCGCCGGCTGCCACACGTCGAACTTCGACCCGAGCAAGGCCGTGCCGGTGGCGGCGTCCACCGCCGCCCCGACAGCCACGCCCACGCCCTTCGCGGTGTCGTGGATCAACGGCAACGCCAGTCCGGACCCGGCCGCCCAGGCCACCGGCAACGCGTCCATGTCGGAGCTGGCCGTCGGGTGCTCGTCGTGCCACCAGGGCCAGAGCGCGGCGCACGCCGCCCCGCTGGCCAACCTGGCCAACGCCGACATCTGCGGCCAGTGCCACTCGCAGTTCAGCTACACGGTCGACACCTACAAGGTGACGCCGCTGCCGTACATCACGGCGCCGAACGGCACGCCGGCCACCCCGAACCCCAGGCCCACGAGCATCATCCAGCCGCGCATGGCCGTCGGCTATGAGCCCATGGGCGACGCGGCGGGCGGCTGGGCGCAGGCGCCCCTCACCACCAAGCTCAACATCCCGACGCCGGGCTGGTCGCCGACGCCGAACCCGCAGGCCACCACGGCGGCAGCCGGCAGCCTCCAGACCTACTGGACGAGCACCGAGGGCGAGGTCCTACCCTGGTCGCAGAGCGGGCACGACGGCAACGCCCAGCAGTACGTCGAGTGGGCGGGCCCCGCCGACCTGCACGCCAAGGCTCTCGAGAACCTCAAGAAGGTCATGGGTCCGAACCCGCCGGCCGCGTGCCTCGAGTGCCACAGCACCGACTACATCATCGCTCCCGAAGACGAGAAGCCCACGGGTGCCGAGGCCAAGTACGGCATCACCTGCGTCGGCTGCCACGACCCGCACGAGAAGGGCACGGCCAAGGGCGTGTGGGAGTCTGACTTCACGCCGCAGCTCCGCTACGACAGCGCCAAGCTGCTGTGCACCTCGTGCCACAACGCCGAGCTCGACGGCAAGATCGCCACGCCGGGCAGCACCGTCCACCATCCCATGAAGGAGATGATGGAGGGCGTGGGCGCCATCGACGTCATGCAGGGCTCGCCGAGTGTCCACAAGGGCAAGTGCGTGCAGTGCCACATGCCGCCGACCACGGTGAGCTCCCGCGCGGGCGTGGAGCTGGGCGCCAACCACACGTTCAAGATCATCGAGCCTGAGGTCGCCGCGAACGTCAAGTCGCTGACCGTCGGTTCCCGGACCTTCACCGAGATGCCGTTCTCGGCGTGCTCCACGTGCCACAGTCGTCCGAACGATCAGCCGGCGATGTGGGTGCAGGACACCCTGACGTACCGCCAGGAGGCCATGCACCGCTGGGTCGACCAGGTGACGGCCGCCCTGACGAAGGCCGCCAGGAAGCTCGGCTACAAGGACATCGCGACGGCCAACGCCGCGATCAACAAGAAGCCCATGAAGACCTGGACGAAGAACCAGATGCGCTTCCAGAAGTCCTTCACGAACCAGAGCTACGTGGTGTCTGAGGGCAGCTGGGGCATCCACAACTGGGACTACGCGCGCACGGTCGTGCTGACCGCGCTCGACCAGGCCCGGGCAGTCAACGGCAAGTAAGAACGGCTCGCAACGCGACCCCCGGGTCGCGCGTGGACCACAAGGGCGGCTCCCCCCGGGGGGAGCCGCCCTTCTTCATGCAACGCCCTCTCGCCTCGGCGCGGCCGGCGGACGCAGCGCTCCCCGCGGGCGTCCGTCGTCCGTCCGGACGGATGGCCATCCGTACGCTCTCGCGAGGGAAGCTTGCCGAATCGGCTGCCGAAACCGCCAAGTCGTTGCCGAACCCTACACAACTCCCCACCGGTCCGGTAGACTGGCCGGGACCAACGGGGAGGTCCGTCCGCGCCGCCGCGCCGACGGCAGCCGCCACCACGCCCCGGCCGCTGGCCCGGGTGGGACGACCGCGAAGGAGAGCGACACACATGGCCGAGTGCGTACCCAACCGCAAGCTCATCGCCGAGCTCATGGAGAAGGAAGAGAAGCGCCTCGAGAAGGAGACGCCGAAGTCCTACGAGCTGTACCAGCGCGCCATCAAGCACATGCCGATGGGCGTCGCCTCCACGTACCACGCCCGCGACCCGTACCCGGTGTACTTCACCCACGGCAAGGGCCCGCACATCTGGAGCGTCGAGGGCCGCGAGATCGTCGACTTCCACAACGGCTACGGCTGCATGGTCCAGGGTCACGCCCACCCGCTGATCGTCGAGGCCATCCAGAAGCGCGCCCCGCTCGGCACCCAGTTCGGCCTGCCGACCGAAGACGCGATCATCATGGCCGAGCACCTCTCCGGCGCTTTCAAGCTCCCGCAGTGGCGCTTCGTCAACTCGGGCTCCGAGGCCACCATGGACGCCATCCGCGTCGCGCGCGGCTTCACCGGCCGTGAGCCCATCGTCAAGATGTTCGGCTCGTACCACGGTCACCACGACTACGTCATGGTCTCCATCGGCGTGAAGGACTTCGGCAACGTCGGCACGCGCGACGACTACAAGTCGATCTCCTACGGCGCCGGCATCCCGCAGTCGTCCATCGACCTCACGGTCCCCGTGCCCTTCAACGACCTCGAGAACACCACCAGGCGCATCGAGCGCATGGTCGAAGAGGGCAACGCCCCGGCCGCCCTGATCATGGAGCCCGCCATGATGAACCTCGGCGTCGTGCTGCCCGAGCCGGGCTTCCTCGAGGGCATCCGCGCCCTCACGAAGAAGCACGGCATCGTGCTCATCTTCGACGAGGTCAAGGTCGGTATCTGCACCGCCCGCGGCGGCGCCGCCGAGCGCTGGGGCGTCGTCCCCGACATGGTCACCCTCGGCAAGGCCCTGGCCGGCGGCACCCCCTGCGGCGCCATCGGCGGCACCGAGGAGATCATGGCCAAGGTCAACGACGGCACCGTCTTCCAGGTGGGCACATACTCGGGCAACCCGCTCAGCATGGCCGCCGCGCGCGCCAGCTGGGAGCAGGTCATGACCGACGACGCCTACGCGCACCTCAACCACCTGAACGACCGCATCATCGAGAAGTGCGACGCCGTCTGCGCGAAGTACGACTTCCCCGGCTACACGGTCGGCATCTCGTCCAAGGGCTGCGTCAACTTCGCGCTCGGCAAGATCACCGACTACGAGTCGTTCATCAAGGAGCAGGACGACGAGCTCGTCGCCCTCGCGTGGCTGTACAACATGAACCGCGGCCTCATCATCGCCCCCGGCCGCGAAGAAGAGTGGACGCTCTCGATCACGCACACCGACGCCGACGTCGACCTGTTCGTGGGCGCGTTCGAAGACCTCGTGCGGGACGTCACCGCGTAAGAGGGGCATCCTGAACCGGCGAAGAAGCCGGACGGGTAGCGACGAGGGCGGGGGGCCGCAGGGCCGCCCGCCCTCGTCGCATCAGGGATGGAATTGCCGGGCCCCGGCGCGGCCGGCCGGCGAGGACGGGCCGCCCGCGGGCGGGCGTCACTCAGGCAGGGCGTCGAGCAGCAGGCTCACCTCGGCCCACACGCTCTCGCGGTGCGCCTGCAGGCCGACGGCGCCGGCCGCGCGGCTGCCGGGGTCGGCCCGCACGAGGAGGACCCCGGCCTCGACGAGGCGCCCGAGGATGCTGACCACGGTGAGCTCCTCCAGGCGCGAGACCTCGGCGATCTCGGCCACCGTGCGCCGGTCGTCGACAAGGGAGAGCACGAAGAACTCGTCGCGCCCCAGGGTGAGCGGCGCGTGGGGCAGCGTCTCGTAGTGCGTGTTGCGGACGAGCACCGTGTCGGCCTGGCCCAGCACCTCGACCGCCAGGCAGTACTCCCCGCCCAGCGCCGAGATGTTTACGAGCACCGACGAGGTGTCGATGGTCACGAAGTCGACCGGCGCGGCGTCCTGGTCGGCCACGAAGACGAACGAGCCGGAGGTCTCGAGCTTGGCCGCCACGAGCGTGCTGGCCACCTGCCGGGAGAGGACCTCGACCAGCTCCGGCTCGCTCAGGTGGCCGGCCTCCACGAGCAGCGTCCCCAGCGGGCGCGGCGCCGTCTCCTGCAGGGCGAGCGCCTCACGCAACTGGCTCTCGTTGACGAGCGCGCGGCGCAACAGCTGCGTACCGATGACGGTGTCGGTGGCAACCCTCGTGGAATCGCGCGTCTCGGCGATGTGCCCGTGGACGAAGTGCACGTCGACGAGGCGCCCCGGGCACTCGATGTGCAGGGTGCCCGAGCGCCGCGTGCGCCCGAGCATCTGGAGGATCTCGACGACCCCGAAGGTATCAAGTGTCCCTTGCATCTGGCGCCGAGTCTATAATCGGTCCCCGTGAACGTCGACCTCCACACGCACACCTATCCGGCTTCAGACTGCTCCGCCATCAGCCTGGGCGAGTACGTCGGCTGGTGCGTCCAGCACGACGTCGAGGCGATCGCCCTCACCAACCACGGCGACGTGGCGGACAACCGCGCACTCGTGGGCGCCCTCGAGGCCGAGGGCGTGCTCCTGCTGCACGGCGTCGAGATCAGCACCATGTTCGGCGACTTCGTGGTGTTCTCGCCGGACCTCGACTACCTCTCGAGGTTCCGCGACGTGCAGGAGTTCGTGCACGCCGC
>CAIXSE010000705.1 GCA_903921965.1 uncultured Thermoleophilia bacterium
CGGCCCGGGAGACAGGGAGAAGTCCGCGGACTGAGACGGGCCGGGGAGCCGCGTTCGCGGCTCCCCGGCCCTTGGCTGCCGGGCTGTGACGCGGGCAGCGCCCGCGGTGCCTCAGACGAGCGCCTTGGCGCGGGCGTACACGTTGTCCGCGGTGAAGCCCCACTCCTTGAAGATCGTGCCGGCGGGGGCGGAGGTGCCGAAGTGGTCGATGCCGATCACCTGGCCGCCGTCGCCGACCCAGCGGTCCCAGCCGAAGGTCACGCCGGCCTCGACGGCAAGGCGGGCGCTGCAGGCCGGCGGCAGGACGCTCTCGCGGTAGTCGGCGTTCTGCTGCTCGAAGAGGCGCATGGAGGCCATGTTGACGACGCGGGACTTCACGCCGTCGGCCATGAGGCGCTCGTGCGCCTCGAGGGCCAGGGCGACCTCGCTGCCGCTGGCGATGATGATCACGTCGGGCACGTGGCCGGGCACGGCGTCGGCCAGTATGTAGGCGCCCCTGGCGATGCCGTCGGCCGCCGCGTACCTGCCGCGGTCGATCGTCGGCAGGTTCTGGCGCGTGAGCATGAGGCCGACGGGGGCGTCGGAGGTCTGCATGGCGATCTTCCACGCCTCGACCGTCTCGTTGGCGTCGGCCGGGCGGATGTCCACGAAGCCCGGCGTCGCGCGCAGCATGGCGAGGTGCTCGATGGGCTGGTGCGTGGGGCCGTCCTCGCCGACGCCGACGCTGTCGTGCGTGAGCACGTAGACGACCGGCTGCTTCATGAGGGCCGAAAGGCGCATGGCCGGCCGCATGTAGTCGACGAACACGAAGAAGGTCGCCACGTACGGGCGGATGCCGCCGTGGGTGGAGAGCCCGTTGGCCATGGCCGCCATGCCGAGCTCGCGCACGCCCCAGCGCACGTTGCGGCCGGCCGGGGTGGCGGCCTGCTGGTCGTCGGAACCGGCGATCAGCGTGTTGTTCGACGGGGCGAGGTCGGCCGAGCCGCCCATGAGGTTCGGCACGTGCGGCGCCAGGGCGTTGATGACCTTGCCGCTGGCGGCGCGGGTCGCGACCGAGTCCTCGATCGTGAAGACCGGCAGGTCGGCGTCCCAGCCGGCCGGCAGCTTGTGCGCCCAGGCGTCGTCCCACGACTGGGCGCGGGCGGCGTCGGCCGCGCGCCACGCTTCGTACCTCTTCGTCCACTCGGCGCGCGACTCCGCCGCGCTGGCGGCCGCGGCCTTGAACGCCTCGCGCACCTCGTCCGGGATGTGGAACTCCGCGTCCACGGGCCAGCCGCAGGCCTCCTTGGTCAGCGCGACCTCGTCGGCGCCGAGCGGGGCGCCGTGGGCCGCGGCCTTGTCCTGCTTGTTCGGCGAGCCGCAGCCGATGTGCGTGCGCACGGCGATCAGGCTGGGCTTGCCCGTCTCGGCCTTGGCCGCATTGACGGCCGCGTCGATGGCGTCGACGTCGTTGCCGTCGGCCACGCGCTGCGTGTGCCACCCGTAGGCCGCGAAACGGGCGACGACGTCTTCGGTGAAGGCGAGGTCGGTGGAGCCGTCGATGGTGATGTGGTTGTCGTCGTAGATGAGGATCAGCTTGCCGAGCTGCTGGTGGCCGGCGAACGAGGCGGCCTCGCTGCTGATGCCCTCCATCATGCAGCCGTCGCCGGCGAGCACGTAGGTGTAGTGGTCGACGACGTCGCCGCCGTAGGTGGCGGCCAGGAAGCGCTCGGCCACGGCCATGCCCACGCCGTTCGCGACGCCCTGGCCGAGCGGGCCGGTGGTCGTCTCGACGCCGGGCGTGTGACCGAACTCGGGGTGACCCGGCGTGCGGCTGCCCCACTGGCGGAACGCCTTCAGGTCGTCCATCGTGACGTCGTAGCCGGTCAGGTGCAGCATGGAGTAGAGCAGCATGCTCGCGTGCCCTGCGGAGAGCACGAAGCGGTCGCGGTCCGGCCACGACGGGTCGGCGGGGTCGTAGCGCAGGTGGCGCGTGAAGAGCGTGTAGGCGACGGCGGCCGCGCCCATAGGCATGCCGGGGTGGCCGGAATTGGCCTTCTGGACGCCGTCGACGGCGAGGAAGCGGATCGTCTCGATGCACTTCTGCTGCAGCGCCGCCTCGTCAACGACTGTGCTCATCTGGATCCTTTCGTCAGGGCCTGATGGCCGTCAGCCTCCGCCCTCCCGC
>CAIXSE010000706.1 GCA_903921965.1 uncultured Thermoleophilia bacterium
TGCGCAGGTGATCAGTGTCCTCGTCGTCGACGACTCCGCGGTCGCCCGCGAGTTCCTGTCGCACGCCGTGTCCTCAGACCCCGTCCTGAGGGTCGCAGGCACGGCGCGCAACGGGGAAGAGGCGGTCGCGGCGGTGCGCGAGCTCAAGCCGGACGTCGTCCTCATGGACGTCGTGATGCCGGGCATGGACGGACTTGCCGCGACGCGCGCCATCATGGCGTCCACGCCCACGCCCATCGTCCTGGTCTCGGCGTCGTTCGAGGCCGGCGAGGTCGGGCAGACGTTCCGCGCGATGCAGGCCGGAGCCCTCGCCGCGCTGCCCAAGCCGCAGGGCGTGGCCCACCCCGACCACGAGCGCCAGGTGAAGGCGCTGTGCCAGACGCTGCGGCTGATGTCCGAGGTCAAGGTCGTGCGCCGCCGGGAGACGGGAGCGCCGCGGCCGGCGGGAGCGCCGCGGCCGGCGGGAGCGCCGCGGCCGGCGGGAGCACGCGGGGCCTCGGCTCCTCGTCGCGGCAGCCGCCCCGAACTGGTCGCCATCGGCGCTTCCACCGGCGGACCGGGGGCGATCAACGAGATCCTGCAGGGGCTGCCGCGCGGCTTCCCGCTGCCTGTGCTGGTCGTGCAGCACATCGCCGCCGGGTTCGTGGAGGGCTTCGCCTCGTGGCTGGCCGACTCCACCGGGCTGGATGTCGCGGTGGCCGCCGCCGGCGAGCGCCCGCTGCCCGGTCACGTGTACGTGGCGCCCGACGGACGGCAGATGGGCGTGGACGGCGTGGGGCGCATCACCGTCCGCGACGACCCGCCCGAGGCCGGGCTGCGGCCGTCGGTGTCGTATCTGTTCCGCTCTCTGGCGGAGGCGCCGCGGATCGGCGTGGTGGCCGTCCTGCTCTCGGGTATGGGGAAGGACGGAGCCCTCGAACTGGGACTCCTCAAGGACAGGGGAGCGGTCACCATCGCGCAGGACCGCGAGAGTTGCGTGGTCTTCGGGATGCCCGGTGAGGCGGTCGCGCGCGGGGCGGCGACGCACGTGCTGCCGCCGGCCGGCATCGTGGACTACCTGTCCTCGTGCTGTCAGGGAACAGGCCGGGGAGAGTGAGGTAGAGGTGGAGGCCACGCCGGCGACGATCCTCGTGGTGGAGGACAGCCCCACGCAGGCGCTGCACCTGCAGTACATCCTCGAGCAGCACGCATACGAGGTGGTCGTGGCTGCCGACGGCCAGCAGGCCATCGAGATGATCGCCGACGTGGAGCCTGCGGTCGTGATCTCCGACATCGTCATGCCCGCCATGGACGGCTACGAGGTCTGCCTGCATATCAAGGGCGACCCCAGGTGGCGCGACGTGGGGGTCATCCTGGTGACGTCCCTGTCGCAGCCCGAGGTGGTGATCCGCGCCCTCCAGTGCGGCGCCGACAAGTTCATCACCAAGCCCTACGACGGCAGGTACCTGCTCTCCGCGGTGGAGAGCCTGCTCGCCGACCGGCGGCTGCCGCACGCGGGCGACGGGGTCGTCACCGACATCACGTACCGGGGCGAGACGTACCCCATCGCCGCCGACCGCCGCCAGATCCTCACGCTGCTGCTCTCGACCTACGAGACCGCCGTGGCCAAGAACCTCGAGCTCATCGAGGCGCAGGCCGAGCTGCAGGAGCTCAACCGGGACCTCGAGGACCGCGTGCGCCGCCGCACGGCCGCGCTCACCGTGACCATGGAGAAGCTGCACCGCAGCGTGCACGACACGGTGAAAGCCATGGCCGGCCTCGTGGAGGCCGCCGACCCGTACACGGCCGGCCACCAGGAGCGCGTCGGCGAGCTCGCGCTGGCCATCGCCACCGAGCTCGGCCTGCAGGAGGACCGTCTCGACGGCCTGAGGGTCGCCGGCGTCATCCACGACATCGGCAAGATCTCGGTGCCCCGGCAGCTCCTGGTGAAGCCGACCA
>CAIXSE010000707.1 GCA_903921965.1 uncultured Thermoleophilia bacterium
CTGGCCGCGACGCCCCGCGTTCCTGATCGACCTGGCCGAGGGGCGCCGCGGCGCGGACGTGGTCACCGTCTGGGAGCTCAACCACCTCCACCACCTGGTCAAGCTCGCACAGGCCTTCGCGCTCACCGGCGAGGAGGTCTTCGCCGGCGCCTGCGTCGACGAAGTGGCGCGGTGGGCGGCCGCGTGCCCGCGCGGCCGGGGGGTGAACTGGACGTCGCCCATGGAGGTCGGGGTGCGCGCCGCCAACGTCGCCTGGGCGCTCCTGCTGCTCCGCGAGCACGGCGGCTGGGACCGCCGCCGCGAGGGTCCGTTGCTCGCCTTCATCGGCTCCCACCGTGAGGCGCTCCGTGCCGACACCGAGGACGCCGGCGCCTTCAGCAACAACCACCACCTCGCCGACATGGCGTCGCTCGTGGTGACCTCGGTGGCGCTGGGCGCCGGCCCGGGCGATGCGGTGCTGGAGGCGGCCGCCGACGGCCTCGCCCGCTGCATGGAGGCGCAGGTCGACGCCGACTGCCTGCACTTCGAGGACTCGGTCGCGTACCACTGCTTCGTGCTCGAGGCCTTCGCCTGCGCCACGCTCGCCCTGAGGACGGCCGGGCTGGACATGCCGGCGTGGTTCCTCGAGCGGCTGGGCGGCATGGTCACAGCCCTCGCCGGGCTCGGCGGCGCGCGAGGCAGGTTCCCGTTCGCCGGCGACAGCTGCGACGCACGGTACGTGGTGGCCGGCAGCTACTTCCGGCGGGCCGCGGACGACGCGCGGCCGACGCTGGCGCTCGGCGGCGCGGCTACCGGGGCGGACGGGGCGCCGCCGCCGGGTCCCTTCGCGCTGCCGGTCTCGGGGCTGTACGCGCTGCGCGCCGGGCGCCTGGAGGCGACGGCCGCGTGCATGCCGTCCGGCGTCCACGGGCAGGGCGGCCACCGCCACAACGACCTGCTGTCGTTCGAGCTGGCCGTGGACGGCGTGCCCGTCGTCGTGGACCCGGGCACGTACTGCTACCTCGGCGACCGCGACGCGCGCGCCTTCTTCCGCGGCACGTGCGCGCACAACACGCTCGCCGTCGACGGCGAGGAGCAGAACGACATCGGCGACCCGTTCGTGCTGCGCGCCGACCACGCCGACGTGACGGTGGACGGCTGGTCGGCGTCTCCGGAGGGCGCCCTGCTGGAGGTGACCAGCCGCGCCTACGGCCGCCTCGGGGTCACGCACCGGCGGCGCTTCGCGCTGGACGGGCCGCGCGGAGAGCTCCTCCTCGAGGACCGCGTCGACGGCGCCGGCCGCCACGCGCTGGCGTGGTCGCTGCACTTCGCCCCGGGCGTGCACCTGCGGCCGGAGGGCGAGCGCGCGGTACGCGGGCTCGCGGACGGCCGCGCGTTCACCGTCACCGTCGAGGACGACGCCGGCGCCGGACTCACGCTGGAGGTCGTCGACGACCTGGTCTCGCGGGCGTTCATGACGGCGGCCCCGGCCCGGACGCTGCGGGTGCGCGCCGAGGCCGCTGAGCTGCCGCTCGTCCTGCGCACCCGGCTCGCGTTCGCGTAGCTAGCCGTCCTGCGAGGCCGCGGCAGGGCGCCGCGTGGCCACGGCCCGGAGCATCGCGGCCAGCTCGCGCGGCGGCAGCGACCCGCCGAGCAGCACGACCAGCACGAAGGCGAGGACGCAGGCGACGCGCGCGCCCGCATCGGCCGCCGGCGGGAGCGTGGCCAGCTCGACGGCGGTGATCCCCAGCGTGGCCGCGCTGCCGGCGGCGGTGACGACGGCGAGCGGCCGCAGCGGCAGCGGCAGGTGCACGTACCGGTGCGACGCGGCCACGGCGAGGCAGACGAGCAGGAAGTAGGCGGCGGCGGTGGCCGCCGCCGCCCCGAGGATGCCGAGCGGCGGGATGAAGACGAGGTTGAGGCCGATGTTGACGGCGGCGCAGAGGAGGAAGAGCGCCGCCTGGATGTAGGTGCGCGAGGTCCACAGGAAGCCCGGCATGACCACGCTCACCGAGCCCAGGAACATGGTGCCGAGGGCGACCAGCGGGATCACCTGCGACGCGTCGGAGAAGGCGGACCCGGCCAGGAGGCGCAGCAGGGCCGGGCCGGCGGCCGCGACGAGGAGCGTGACGAGCATGCCGAGCGTCGCGTAGCCGACGGCGACGCGCCGCATCATGCTCTCGCCGCGCTCGGCCTCGAGCTCCTTGAGCATGAACGGCACGTAGGCGAGGTGGAACGGCACGAAGAACAGGCTGTACGCGAGGCCGCCGACGCGGTAGCCCGCCGCGTACATGCCGACCGCCGTGGTGGTCATGAAGCCGGCCAGGATGAACCGGTCGGCGGCGTCGAGCAGCCCGGCGCCGAGGTTCGTCGGCACGAGCCAGACGCCGAGCTGCAGCATGCGGCGCAGGTCCGGCAGCGAGAAGGCTCCGCGGACCTGCGCCCACAGACGCGCGAGCAGGAGCACGAGCGCGGCCGCGGCGCCGCACAGGACCGCGGCGGCGGCGCCGGGCACGCCCCAGCCGAGCAGCCACACGAACGCCGCCGCGAGGGCGAGCCCGACGTAGCTGCGCGTCATGGTCGCGCCGACGAAGAGGCGCGGCCGCTCGCCGACGCGCGCGAGCGCCAGCAGCAGCTCACAGAGCGGCGTGACGGCCACGGTGCACGCTGCGAGCGTGACCGTGAGCCGCGCCCACGCGTCGTCCGAGCCCAGCAGCCAGCGCGCGAACACGCCGCCGAGGAGGGCCACGACGACCACCTCGGCGACGCCGAGCAGGGCGGTGAAGGAGAACGCCGTCCAGGCGGCCGACCGGCCCCGGGCGTCGTCGAGCGCGACGGTCTCCTTCATGAGCGCGGTGTTGAGGCCGAGGCCCAGCAGGATCTGCCCGACCACGACGGCGGCGAGCAGGACGGCGTACCGGCCGAAGGCGGCAGGGCCGAGCGCCCGCGTGAGGATCGGGAACAGCGCCAGGTTGGCCAGCTGCGCGGCGCTGCTGCTCGTGAGGTAGGCGGCCGAGCGGCCGGCAAGCCGCCGGAGCGAGGCCGCCTGGTGCCTGTCGGGCGGCGAGGGGACGCCGCCGGGCTGGGCCTCCGCGCTCTCCGTGGGCTCGTCGCTCATGCGTCGCCGCGGCTCTCTTCCGAACGGGCTGGACGGTGCGCGCGGCGCTTCGCCGGCGCGCCGCCCAACTCTATCGCTTCTCGCGCGGCGCGCCCGCCCGGGCCCTCAGGCGGCCGGTGGCGTACGTGACGGAGCGGGGCGGGCCGCCTCGCGCGGACCGCCCCGCTCCGGTCCCGTCCGTCCGGCCCCCGCTCGGCCGGCCGGGACCGTCTGTCTCACTGGCCGTCGAAGGCGAAGACCGCGCCGGCCAGGGTCACGTTGCTGAAGTTCGTCGTCCCGGTGTTGCCGGTCAGGTAGGCGACCTGGTTGGCGCCGGAGATCTGGGCGACCGTGTTGCCGACCACGTTGTTGCCCTGGCTCACGTAGGGGGTGTAGGTGCTGCCGCTGAAGGCCACGTACTCGAGGGTGACCTTGCCGGTGGCGGCGTCCTGCATGGTGTTGTTCTGGATGGTGTTGAAGCCGCAGGGGGCGCGGCCGGCGGTGCGGGTGGCGTTGCCGGTGGCGACCGGCGTGTTGTCCAGGGAGCGGACGCTGATCTTGCCGGTCACGAGCGTGTTGTCCTGGACGGTGTTCCCGAAGCAGAGGCCGTAGAGCAGGATGGCGGGGTAGGTGCCGGAGGCGGTCCCAGTGTTGCCGCTCACCGTGTTGTGCTTGTAGACGGCGCCGATGACGACGTGGTCGCCGGCCGCCGCGCCGGCCAGGCTGCCGGTCACGGTGAAGTTCGGGTTGGCCTGGGCGGTGATGGTGCGGGTCTTGCCGGCGAGCTTGCCGTCGACGAAGACGATGTCGAAGCCGGTGTAGGCGGGGAAGGCCACGCTGGAGAGAGTGATCGTCTGGCCGCTCACGGCCTTGACGGTGTCGTACTCGAGGGCGCCGCAGTCGTTGGCGCTGTTGGCCTTGATGTCGAAGGAGATGCCCTCCTCGCTGAAGGCGGAGTAGGTGTTGCCGGTGACGACGTTGTGCTGGATGAGGGAGTCGGCGCCGCCGCCGTTGCTGCTGCGGCTCCACATGAACAGGATGGAGGTCGTGCCGCCGGTGATGGTGTTGTTGGTGATCTGGTTGTCGGCGCCGCCGAGGACCTGGATGTTGCCGCCGCTCCCCTTCGTGCCGGTGAAGGTGTTGCCCGTGATGGTGTTCCTGCTGCCGCGGAAGACGATGATCCGGGACCAGGTGAACTGGCCGCTGCCGGCGGCGAACGTGCAGTTCTTCACCGTCATGTTGGTGACGGCGGCCGTCTTGCTGCCGATGTTCATCGCCAGGTTGGCGCCGTAGCTCTGGAACTGGAGGCCGTCGAAGGTGGCGTTGGAGGCGCCGGCGATCGGGCCCTGCAGCTGGAGGAC
>CAIXSE010000708.1 GCA_903921965.1 uncultured Thermoleophilia bacterium
CATGGGGCTCTTCGACGCCACGGCGCTGCTCTTCTACTTCTACGCCGTGCGCGAGACCGGCGTGGCCATCGCCACCGTCTTCCTGTTCAGCCAGCCCGTGTGGCTCGCCATCCTCGCGCCGCGCTTCCTCAAGAGCAGGACGGAGCCGGCGGTCTTCGTCGCCATCGCCATCGCCCTTGTGGGCCTGGGGATCATCCTCGCCCCGGGCTTCTCGGGCAGCCTGCACGTCTCGGTGCTGGGCCTGCTGGCCGGGCTGCTCTCGGGGTGGGCCTACGCCGGGTTCGCGATCCTCGTGAAGGGCCTGACGCACCGCATGGACAGCGTCGCCATGGTGCTGTCGGAGTGCGCCCTCGACGGGCTCTTCCTGCTGCCGCTGGCGCTGTGGCAGACGTTGTCAGCCGGCTACGCGCTGACGCAGCGCGACCTGTTCGTCGCCGTCGTGCTCGGCCTCGTGTGCACGGCGCTCGCCTACAGCCTGTGGATGGAGGGCGTGCGCTGGATCCGCATGCAGCACAGCGCCGTGCTCGGGTTCCTCTCGCCGGTCGCGGCGCCGATCTACGCGTGGGTGCTGCTCGGGCAGGCGATCACCGTGTGGACGGCGGCCGGCGGGGCGCTGGTGCTGGCCGCCGGGATCCTGGTGGTCGTCCGCGGCGAGCAGGACGTGGAGACGGAGCCGCCGGTCTGACCGGGCTCCCCCGGCCGCGCCGCGACCCGCTCGGCTACGCCGAGGTCCTCGCGGCGTACCTGCTGATGGCCGGGTCGGCGCCGCTCGTCGCGTGGCTGAGCGCGCCCGAGAGCGTCGTGCTCTGCCTCCGCATGGCGCTCGCCGCGCTGGCCCTCGGCGTCGTCTTCCTCCGGCGCCCGATGCTCGCCGACTGGCGCCGGCCGGGCGCCGCCTGGCGGCTCGTGGCCATGGCCTGCGTGTCCTCGGCCACGCTGCTGCTGTTCTTCTTCGCCGTGCGGCACACGAGCGTGGCCATCGCCATGTTCCTCATGTTCCTGATGCCGCTCTGGGTCACGCTGGTGGCGCCGCGCGTCTTCCACACGCCGCGCGACCCGATCGTGTGGCCGGCGCTCGGCCTCGCCCTCGCCGGCCTGGCCGTCATCCTCGTCCCCGACCTGCTGGGCGAGGGCGTGAAGCTCTCGTGGATCGGCCTGCTCGCGGCCTTCGCGACCGGGATCGGGTACGCCTCGTACACGCTCTCCGTGAAAGGACTGACCGGCCGTGCCTCGTCGCCGACCATCACGATGGCGGAGGCCGCCGGCGACGCCGTGATCGTCGCGCCGCTGGCGATCTGGCAGCTGACCGGCGCCGGCTACACCCTGACCGGCCGCGACTGGCTCGCCGTCGCCGTCATGGGCGTGCTGTGCACCGCGGTCGCCTACACCCTGTGGGTGGAGGGCACCCGGCGCGTGCGCGTCGAACACGTGACGGTGCTCGGCTACGTCGAGCCGGTGGCGGGGCCGCTCTACGCCGTCATTCTCCTCGGCCAGCTGCCCGGCCTGTGGACCTGGGCCGGCGGCGCCCTGATCCTCGCGGCCGGGCTCCTCGTGGTGTTGTTCGGCCGCGGCGAGGCCGGAGCCTCGACCGCCGCGGCCGTCGGACCCGAGCCGCTGTGACGCGCCTCGCCCCCGATCGCGACTCCCCGGCCGCCGGCCGCCGGCGCCGCCCCGCCCCATGACCCGCCGCGCCGCCCAGGGCTACCTGCTCGTCGCCGGGTCGTTCGTCATCTTCGGCTTCATCGGCGTGCTCGTGACGTGGACGACGGCGCCCGAGAGCGCGCTGCTCGTGGTGCGCTTCGTGACCGCCGGCGCCGTGCTGGGCCTCGTCTTCGCCCGCCGCCGGCCGCTCGCCGGCGCCTTCCGCCGCGGGGTGTGGCCGCGCCTCCTGCTGATGGGCCTCGTGGACTCGGCCATGCTGCTGCTCTTCTTCGTGGCCATGCGCGACACGAGCGTGGCCATCGGCATGTTCCTGCTGTTCCTCGCGCCGGTCTGGGTCGCGCTGCTGGCGCCGCGCGTGTTCCGCTCGCGCACGGAGCGCGTCGTGTACCCGGCGCTGCTGCTGGCGCTCGCCGGCCTCGCCGCCATCCTCGTGCCCTCGCTGCTCGGCGAGGGGGTCAGGCTGTCCACGGCCGGCGTGGCCGCGGGCCTCGGCGCCGGCCTCGGCTACGCCGCCTTCCAGCTCATCGTCAAGGACCTCACGGCGCGCGTGCCTGCGGTCACCATCGTCATGGCCGAGATCCTCCTGGACGCCGTCATCCTGCTGCCGCTCGCGCTCGTCCAGACGGTGGGCGCGGGCTACCGGCTGACCGCCCGCGACCTCGTGGCCGGCGTAGTCCTCGGCGTGCTGTGCACGGCCGTCGCCTACATGATGTGGACGGCCGGGATGGGCCGGATCAAGGTCCAGCACAGCTCGATCCTGGGCTACCTCGAGCCGGTGTCGGGGCCGGTCTACGCGTTCCTGATCCTCGGGCAGGCCATCTCCGGCTGGACGGTGCTCGGCGGGGTGCTGATCGTGGCCGCCGGGGTGCTCGTCGTGCTGTTCGGCGAGGGTGATGAGGAGGCCCCCCCGCCCTCGCTCGAGCCGGGGGTGTGACGGCGCTCGCCATCATGGCGCAGCGGGAGCGCCGTGCTGTCCCGTGCGTGCATCTGCCACCCGTGCCGGGTGCGTGCGTATCCGGTAGGCTCTACGGACGCGCCGGCGGCACCCGCGCCGGCGGCGCGAGGCTCGGGAGGCCCGGGTTGACCATTCTCGCTATCTATAGCCGCCTCTGGCCGGACCCCGGCTGAGACCGGGGCGCCTCCGCCCACCGTGAACCCACGGGTGGACGAC
Organism: uncultured Thermoleophilia bacterium; assembly: GCA_903921965.1. Next base: position 2,834 of record CAIXSE010000708.1, read on the forward strand.
GACGGTGGCTCTGGGTGCCCCTGCGCCCGCGCCCGCTCGCCACGCCGTCCGCCTCGATCGCCCCGAAGGAGCCCACATGACGAAACCCGTCGAGAGCGCCCCCAAGCTCACCCTCACGAAGTCCCTCGCCATGCTCGAGGACGCCCAGCGCCTCACCCCCGGCGGGGTCGGCGGCATCCGCCGCCCCTACAACTTCGTGGTCGGCGAGTACCCCGTGTTCATCGAGC
>CAIXSE010000709.1 GCA_903921965.1 uncultured Thermoleophilia bacterium
GCCGTGACGTTCTCGTAGTACACGGGGCTCGCCAGCAGCAGCCCGTCGGCGGCGTACACGAGGTCGAGCACGGCTTCGGCGTCGTCGCGCTGCGGGCACACCTTGAAGCGGGCGCACTCCTCGTGGCCCACGCACGGGCCCACAACGTGCTCCGCGAGCAGCACCTTGCGCACGCGCGCGCCGCGCCGCTCGAGCTCGGCGAGCGCGGCGTCGACGAGCACGGAGGTGTTGCCGCTCGCGCGCGGACTGCCGACGAGGGCGACGACGAAGGGGGGTTCTTCGCTGCCGGCCATCAGACCCTCCTCTCTCACACGCTGTGCAGGGCGACCTGGATCTCGTCGCGGATGCGCAGCAGCGCCGCGATGACGGTGTCGGCGTCTTCGTAGAACCTCGCCGCAGGCATGGGCACCGCCACCGAGGCCATCGTGCCGTCCATGTCGGTGATGGCGACGCCGACCCCGCAGATGCCGGTGTGGTGCTCCTCGCGATCGAACGCCACGCCGGTCTCGCGGACCTCGGCGAGCTCCTTGAGGAGGTCGTCGCGTGAGATGGGCTGGTGCCGCGACGGCGTCTCCATCTTGCGCGGCAGCCGGCGTTTGAGCTCGTCCACCGGCAGCTGGGCCAGGAGGGCCTTGCCGTTCGACGTGCAGAACGCCGGGAAGCGGGCACCGACGCGCGAGACCACCATGAGCGCGCGCTGCGGCGCCGGGATCTGCGCGATGAAGAGCACGTTCATGCCGTCGAGCACGACGAGGTCGACGGTCTCGTTGATCTCGGTGGACAGCCGTTCGAGATAGGGTTTGGCGACGGCCGGCAGGTTGCGCCGGCTGGCCACCCCGAGCTGCAGCAGCCCCGGCCCCAGCCGCAGGCGGCCGGTGGCCTCGTCGGTGGCCACGAACCCCTCGCGCTCCAGCGCGTAGCGGATGCGGTGCACCGTGGTGCGCGGCAGGCCCGCGCGGGCCACGAGTTCGCTGAACGTGAGCCCGCCGGACGAGTCCGCCGCCAGCAGGCGCAGGATCGCCGCGGCGCGGCTGAGCACCTGCACGCCGTTCCGCGACTCCCTGGAGTCTTCGACCTGGTTGTTCACACTATCCTCCGTCACGCGCCCCGCCGGGCGGGACCCCCACGAGCGGTCAGAGGCCCGGCGCCGGCCGCTGCGGCAGCGGCGCCGGACAGTATGTGGAGCGGCGCCGGAGGCCTTGTGACCCGCCGGCGCCGCCCCCTGCGATCGTCAGCCGGCCTCGGGCGCCGGGCCGTCGCCGGCGGCGACCGCCGCCGGCTTCTTCGGCTCGTCCGGCGGACCGAGCACCGACGCATCCAGCATCAGATTGCGCCGCACCGGGAAGAGGTGCAGGTCCCAGCGCTTCACGACCCAGCCCCAGATGCCCCTGGGGGCGAGGGTCACCATGATCACGGCGATGATGCCGAGCAGGAGCATGTACAGGGTGCCGTACTGGCTGAGGGTCTGCAGCAGGGCGAAGTAGATGACCGCCCCGATGATCGGACCCTCGATCGTCCCGAACCCGCCGATCACCACGATGAAGATGGCGTAGGCCGTCCAGTTGATACTGAACGCGGCCGCCGGCTGGATACGCAGCAGGTTCATGGCCACCACCGCGCCGACCACACCGCAGCCGAAGGCGGAGAGCAGGTACACGTACAGCTTCGTGCGGAACACGTTGACGCCGGAGCTCTGGGCGGCGAGGTCGTTGTCGCGGATGGCCGTCAGCGCCAGGCCGTTGCGCGAGCGCAGCAGGAACCACACCAGCAGGACCGAGCCGACCGCCACGAACAGGGCGAGCCAGTAGGTGCCTGGGATGCGCGTGGTGATGGGCAGTTTGGCGGCGGAGATGACGGTCTTGCCCGAGCCGCCGCCGGTGGCGTCGATGTTCGAGACGATGAGGCGCAGCACCTCGGCCACCACCCACGTGCCGATGGCGAAGTAGCCGCCCTTGAGGCGGAACATGAGCGGCGCCACCGGCAGCGCGATCAGCGCCGCCAGCCCGCCGGCCAGGAACACCGCGATGAACGGGCTCAGGCCGAGCACGTCGCCGATGAGCCACAGGCCGTAGGCGCCGAGGCCGATGTAGGCCTGCTGGCCGACGGAGACGAGGCCCGCGTAGCCGCCCAGCAGGTTCCACATCTGGGCGAGGGCGAGCAGAGTGAAGAACGTCACCATGGTGCGGCACACGGCCACCGTGGACCAGAACGGCACGCTGGCGAGACCGATCACCACGAGGATCGAGATGATGAGCACCCAGCGGTGCATGTTCCGCGAGCGCGAGACGGTGAAGTCCGGGATGCTCGTGAGCTTCTCCTTGACCTGCGCGCTCATGCCGTCACCGTCTTCGCGAAGAAGCCGCTGGGCCGCAGGGCCAGGACGGTGAGGAACACGACGTGGCCCACGAACAGCCCCCAGCCCGCGCCGAACGCCTGCGCCCCGAGGGTCTGGGCCACACCGAGGACGATGCCGCCCAGGAGGGTGCCCCAGATCGACCCCATGCCACCCATGATCACGGCCTCGAAGGCGAAAATCAGGCGGAAGGAGCCCTGCGTGGGATCGAAGGTGCTGCGCACCGCCAGCAGCACGCCGGCCAGCGCCACGATGGCGAGCGCGACGGCCATGGCGAGCCCGTAGATGTGCCTGTTGTTGATGCCCATGAGCTCGGCCGCGTCCCGGTCGTCCGAGGTGGCGCGGAAGGCGCGGCCCATCTTGGTGCGGTTCAGGAAGAGCTGCAGCAGGGCGATCACGACGATGGAGAGCACGAACACCAGCAGCGGGAACCAGCCGATGGCGAGCTGCTTGCTGATGGTGATGCTGGCGTTCTCGATGGCGCCGGCGTCGAGGCCCTGGGAGTCTGCCGACCACC
>CAIXSE010000710.1 GCA_903921965.1 uncultured Thermoleophilia bacterium
CCGTCCGGCCGGTGATGCGGCAGTACCCGGGGTTCACGTCGAGGATCCGGTAGTCGGACGGTTCGCCGGAGGAGTCCCGGACCAGCTCGGCGAGCATGACGCCCTCGGTCATGCTCTCGAAGAGCGAGACGAACTGCCCCCGGCTCGCAGCGAGCTCGGCCGCCGAGCGCAGCTCGCGGCTGCGCCACAGGAAGAGCGTCACGGCCCCGGCGAGGACGACGAGGAGGACGGTGAACCCGGCGGTGGCCAGCGCCCGTGTCGTGAGGGGGCCGAGCACCTCCTGCCGGTCGAGCTTGGCGACCACGGCCCACCGCGTGCCCCTGACGGGCCTGAAGGCGGCGTGCACGGTGACGCCCCGGTAGTCGACGCCCGCCATCGTGCCCGTGACGCCCAGCGCGGCCTTCGCTGCCGGCAGGTCCTGCCGGTCCAGAGGGAGGGTCATGCGCAGGGCGGTCCCGTCGCGGTAGCGGAGGTCGTTGAGGAACAGGACAGCATCGCCGCGGCGCTCCACCAGCAGGGTCTCTCCCGTGCTGTTCGGCAGCGGCCAGTCCTGGATGAACGGGTACAGGTAGTTCGTCGGGTCCACGTGGATGACGGCGGCGCCGGGCCGGCCGGGGCTGGCGGGCACCCGCGCCAGCGGCGCCGCGATGTACAGCGCCGGCTCCCCGGCCTCGTCCAGGAAGAGGTCCGAGACCTGGACCTCGCCGCTCGAGACGGCACGCAGCGCGATGGCCCGGTACCGGCCCGCGGCCTCCTGGGCGGGCGCCGGCCACGCGGCGAGCACGGTCCCGTCCGGCGACAGCAGCGAGACGGAGGCGTAGGCGTACGCGGCCTGCGTCGACTGGAGCCGGCGCAGCACCTGGGCCCGGGTGAGGGCGGTGGCCGTGCCGTCGTCGAGCTGCGCGGCCGCCGTCGCGAGCAGCGGGTCGCCGGCGATCGTCCGGGCGTCGGCCGTGCGCTCGTTGAGCCAGTCGTAGGCCTCGTCGGCCTTGAGCTTGGCGACCGCCCGCAGCGCCTTGTCGGCCTGCTTCGTGACGGACTCCTTCTGCGACAGCCACGCCAGGTAGCCCGCCACGGCGATGAGGACGGCGACGGTGCAGAAGGCGGCGACGAGACCCCACGGGAGGCGCTGCCGCGTGCCGGGACTCGCAGCGCGGCCGCTGCCGGCTCCCGCAGGTGATGGCGACGTGGTCGCGATGTCGGTCCCCTCTTCTCGCTGGCCGGACTGTACGCCCTTCACTGCGTACTACCAAGTTCGGGAGTGCGGGGGGGCGGAGGCGAACGGCGCCCGGCCGCCGTGCCCCGGGAATAAGTGACGTGAGGACGGGGCCGCACGGAGGGGCGGAGGTCCGCCGGCCCGCGCGGCCCGGGGAGGCCGGTCATGTACACCATCGCCGACCGGCAGCAGCTGACGAAGCGCGACACCGTGAGCCTCACGATCGAGGCCCCGCAGCTCGCCCGCAAGATCCGTCCCGGCCAGTTCGTCGTCGTGCGGGTGAACGAGACCGGCGAGAGGGTCCCGCTGACGGTGGCGCAGAAGGACCCCGCCGCCGGCACCGTCACCCTGATCATCCAGGTGGTCGGCAAGAGCACGGCGCTGCTCGCCTCGCTGCGTACCGGCGACGCCGTCAAGGACCTGTGCGGCCCTCTCGGCCGGCCGGCGCCGATCGAGAAGGTGGGGACGGTCGTGGGCATCGGCGGCGGCTCGGGCATCGCGGTGCTCCATCACCTGCTCGGCGGGCACCGCGACGTCGGCAACCACATCGTCGGTATCATCGGCGCGCGCGAGAAGGACCTCCTGATCATGGAGGACGAGATGCGCGCCCTCTGCGACGAGCTGCTCGTGACGACCGACGACGGCAGCTACGGCACGCACGGCAAGGTCACCGACGCACTCAAGGCCCTGGTGGAGCGGCAGCAGCGCATCGACCGCGTGGTCGCCATCGGGCCGCTCGTCATGATGCGTGCGGTCGCCGAGATGACGCGGGTGTACGGCCTGCCCACGGAGGTCAGCCTGAACCCGATCATGGTCGACGGCAGCGGCATGTGCGGCGGCTGCCGCTGCACGGTGGGCGGCAAGACGCGCTTCGCGTGCGTGGACGGCCCGCACTTCGATGCGTTCGACGTGGACTTCGACGAGCTCATCCAGCGCGGGCGCATGTACGAGCGCGACGAGCGTACCGCCCTGCTGACCTCGGTGCGGGCGGCGTAGGAGGCGTGGTGGACGGGCGCCGTCACCAGGCCGGCGAGCGGGACGCCGCGGGCGCACCGCTGCACGCCGCGGACCCCGAGCTCTCGGTGCTGGAGCACGAGGGCGACCCGGCGAGCTTCTGCCCGCGCTGCCGGAACGGCCTCGACGCCTACGACGCCGCCACCCGGCGGGTCTGGCTGCGGCTGCTGGTGCGCAAGGACGGGCAGGACTACGAGCTGCTGCTGAACCCGCGCCTCGACGTGTGGGAACGGGTGTGCGCCGGTGCGGTGCAGGACGGCGACGTGGCCGAGGACGTCTCGTGCCCGCACTGCGGGTCGTCGCTGCTCGAGCCGGAGCGCGCCTGCGACGCCTGCGGCGCGCCGGTGTTCGGCGTCGAGGTGTCGGTGCGCTCGCGGGTGGCACCGCTGTGGCTCTGCGCCCGCGCGGGCTGTCACTGGCACGGCGTGTCCACGCAGGCCGTCGCCAAGCTGCGCTCCGCGGCGGCCCGCCAGCGGCTGCCGGAGCAGGACCCGGTGCTCCGCGTGCGCAACTTCAGCGAGGTCAGCTACGGGTTCGACGGCGACCAGGCCGTGGCCGAGGCCGAGCGCTGCCGGCAGTGCAAGAAGCCGGCGTGCGTGGACGGCTGCCCGGTCGGCGTGGACATCCCCGGGTTCGTCGCGCTGATCGCGCAGCGCGAGTTCGCGGCGGCCGCACGGCTCATCCGGCAGCGCAACGCGCTGCCGGCGGTGTGCGGCCGTGTCTGCCCGCAGGACGACCAGTGCGAGAAGGAGTGCCTGCTCGGCAGGACCGGCGAGCCGCTCGCGGTCGGCGCCCTGGAGCGGTTCGCCGCGGACTTCGAGCGCGAGACCGACCAGGTGGTGCTGCCGCGCCGGGCGCCCCGCACCGGCAGGCGGGTGGCCGTGGTCGGCAGCGGCCCGGCCGGGCTCACCCTGGCCGCCGACCTCACCGTCCTCGGCCACGGCGTCACCATCTACGAGTCGCTGCACAAGCCCGGGGGCGTGCTCGTCTACGGCATCCCCGAGTTCCGCCTGCCCAAGGCCATCGTCGACGCCGAGACCGGCAACCTGCGGCGTCTCGGCGTCAGGTTCGAGCTCAACAGCATCGTCGGCAAGCTCTACGACCTCGACGAGCTCTTCGCCCTGGGGTTCGACGCCGTCTACGTCGGCACCGGCGCCGGGCTCCCCGGCTTCATGGGCCTGCCCGGCGAGAACCTCTGCAACATCGTGTCGGCGAACGAGTACCTCACGCGCATCAACCTGATGAAGGCGTACCTGTTCCCCGAGTACGACACGCCGGCGCCCAGGGGGTCGCGCGTGGCCGTGGTCGGCGGGGGCAACGTGGCCATGGACTGCGCGCGCACGGCGCTGCGCATGGGCGCGCTCGAGGCCACCGTCGTCTACCGCCGCACGCGCGCCGAGATGCCGGCGCGCGCGGCCGAGATCGAGCACGCCGAGCAGGAGGGCGTGCGCTTCCGCTACCTCGCCAGCCCGGTGCGCTACATCGGCGACCTGCAGCGCTGGGTGCGGCAGATGCAGTGCGTGCGCATGAAGCTGGGCGAGCCGGACGGCTCGGGGCGCCGGCAGCCGATCCCCATGCTCGACTCCACCTTCCTGCTGGACGTGGACATGGTGGTGGTGGCGGTGGGCGCCGGGCCGAACAGGGCCCTGTTCGAGGGGGCGCCCGGGCTCGAGCGCAACGAGCGCGGCTACATCCGCACGTTCACCCCGTCGGGGCGCACCAGCGTGCCGCGCGTGTGGGCGGGCGGCGACATCGTGACCGGGGCGGCCACGGTGATCCTCGCGATGGGCGCGGCGCGAAGGGCCGCCGGGGACATCCACGAGGTCCTGAGCGGCGGCGAGGGGGAGTGGATCCAGGCGGCCGCCGAGGCCGGCGCCGCCTGACGGTGGAGGAGGCGGCGGCGCCGTCCGTGGCCGGCGCCGCCCGAGGTCGTCGTTCCTTCCGGCGCCGCCGCTTCAGGCCGCGTCGGTCGCCCGCGCCCGCTCCGCCAGCCAGAGGCGGTGGGCCAGGTCCTGCCAGTACGCCTGCACGCCCTCCTCGACCTCGTCGTAGTGGACGGACTCGAACTCCTCCGTCAGGCTGTCGCGGTCGGCGGCGGTCAGGTAGTGCTCGACCAGGTCGAAGAACTGCGTCTCCTCGACCTCCATGTGGCAGCGGATGACGCCGACGAACTCGCGCAGTTCCGCGGCGAAGCGCAGTGCCCCGTCGTGGTCGTCGGGCGTGAGGTCGTACAGCTCGCGCTGCAGCGCGTCGAGGCGGCCGGCCACCCACTCGTGCTCGCCGATCAGCTGCTCCAGCGGCTCGTCCTGCTCGGTCATGCCGCGCTTGTGGCAGCGCGCGAACAGCAGGCCGTCCTCCTTGGGGTCGTGCAGGCCCTCCGTGA
>CAIXSE010000711.1 GCA_903921965.1 uncultured Thermoleophilia bacterium
CGCAGCGGGCCGCCGCGCGCACCGCGCGCGGCCGTCTCGTGGCCCCGGCCGACGTGGGCGCGGCGGTGCGGTTCTGTCTGGAGACGGAGGCCGTGACGGGGGTCAACGTGATCGTCGACCACGGGGCGCTACTGGTGACGTGAGTCGCCCGAAGGGCGCGAGGCGGGCGGCGGAGCCGCGCGGGGCACGCGCCGGCGGCGCGGGCGGGGTCAGGACCTGACGGGATCCCCGCCGGGCTTGCTCTTCTTGGCCTGGTCCATGAGCTCTTTGGCCTTGAGGGCCAGCCAGAACTCCATGCGGTCCTGCGACTGGTCGAGGTCGCGCCCGGTGATCTCCTCCACGCGCTTCATGCGGTAGCGCAGCGTGTGGCGGTGGACGTACAGCTTCTCCGCCGCGTCGCCCCAGTGGCCGTTGGCCTCGAGGAAGCAGGCGAGGCTCTTCACGAGGTCGCTGGAATTCTGCTCGTCGTACTCCTGCAGCTTGCCGAGGACGCTGTCGTAGAAGACCTGCAGCGACAGCGTGTCCTGCAGGCCGAGGAGCAGGCCGTAGGACCCGAGGTCGTCGAAGCTGGCGATGACACGGCGCTCGCCCTTGAGCGTGCGGATCTTGATGGCGTAGCTGGCCTCGTAGTAGCTCTGGCGGAGGTCGATGAGCTGGCGGTGCGGGCGGCCGATGCCCAGCGACACGCTGACCTCGGGCAGGAGCTGGGCGATACCGCTCTGGAGCTCGCCGGCGAGGCCGATGACGTCGCTGCCGTCGGCCTTGGCGGGCTGCACGAGGATGACGACGGAGTCGGCGCGCGAGGCCGAGATGAACAGCACGTCGCGCCGGGCCATGAACTCGTCGACGGCCCAGTGCAGCCGCTCCTTGACGTCCTGCACGACGGCCTCCGACCGCTCCGCCGCCCCGTCGCCGTCGGCGTCGTCGATGTCGAGCAGCATGATGAGGTGCGGCGCCCGCGGGTCGAGCCCGAAGAAGGCCAGGCGCCGGGCGATCTCTTCTTCGTACAGGTCGCTGGCGATGAGCTCGTCGAAGAAGTCGCCCGCCAGCCGCTTCTCGGTCTCGGCGACGGCCTTCTTCTTGACCAGCTCGAGCGCCGTCACGGTGACCACGTTGTGCAGGATGATGCGGTCGTACTCGCTGAAGTCGCCGCTGTCCTTGACCACGGCGAGGAACGCGCCGATGCGGTGCGAGGCCACGACGGGGTACACCTGCACGCCCGAGGCGACGCCGGCGATCGTGAGGGCGAAGTTCTGCCGGTCGGCGCGGCGGTCGCTGATGCGACCCCACAGGTCGGCGACCAGCTCGGCGCTGAGACGCCGCCGGTAGGCGGCCTCGCAGAGCACCACGCCGTGGAAGTCGAAGAGCACCGCCGAGCAGCCGACGAGGGCGGAGAGCGTGGAGAGGATGGCCTCGAGGCCCTTCTCCTCAAGCACGATCTTGGTGAGCTTCTCGTGCACAGCGAGGCTTCGCTGCAGGAGCGAGTACTGCTCGTTGACGATCTTCGAGGCCACCGCCTCGGTGATGGCGATGAACGGCACGTGGTACGGCACCTCGAACAGAGGGAAGCCGTACTCCTCGGCGACGCGGATGAGCACGGGCGGCACCTTGTCGAAACTGAAGCCGGTGCCGAAGCCGAGACCGGAGATGTTGTGGTCGATGAGCACCTTGAGCAGCTCGATCTGGTGCTCCTCCTCGGTGGCGAAGCCGTAACCGGTGGTGAGCAGGAGCTCCCCGCCCTTGAGCCAGCGCGTCGGGTCGGGGACCTCGGTGATGTGCACCCAGCGCACCGGGTTGCTCGTGGACTTCTGGCCCGCGAGCAGGCGCAGGTCGAGGTCGGGTATCTCCAGGATGTCCTGAACGGTGATCATCGCGGCGCGATTCTACTGGATGTCCAACTGAAGCGCCAGCACAACCGGGAATGGTGCCGAGTTGGATGCTACGTTCTGGACCGGCCCCACAGCCTCGGGATGACGATACGGCCAGTGGATCCGGACCGGCCCGGGTGGCCGCGTCAGGCGCGCTTGAGGACGCGGCCGGGCAGCGCGCCCGTGTGCTCGCCGTCCGCGACCACAGGCACGCCGTTGACGAGCACCCAGTCGAACCCTTCGGCGTACCGGTGGGGCACGTTCTCGAAGGGGTATCCGTGCGGGGCCGGATTCGTGGCCCTGTCGCGGACCCGGCCCAGGTCGAACAGCACGAGGTCGGC
>CAIXSE010000712.1 GCA_903921965.1 uncultured Thermoleophilia bacterium
CTTGATGTTGGCGTCGGTCATGCGGCTCATGCCCATGTCGGAGCAGCACGAGGCGAGCTGCGCCAGCAGCGTGTCGTGGACGCCGGCGAGGTCGACCGTCGAGGTCGGTACGCCGAAGTGGTGCGCCACCAGCGCGGCGTCGTCGGCGTCACGCGGGTCGCTGTGGCACGGCATGATCACGCCCAGGGTGTGGTGCGGGAAGGCGCGCTTCGCCAGGGCCGCGACCACGGCAGAGTCGATGCCCCCGGAGAGGCCGAACACGGCGCCGGCGCCGTCTGAGGCGGTGACCTGGTCGTGGATCCACGCGGTGAGGTGGTCGGCGAGCATGGGTGGAGTGTATCGCACGATCCGTCGCGCGGGCGACCGCGCGGCCGCAGTGCGGAAGCGCGTGGCCGCTCTGCGGACGCGGGAGCGGCGCGGCCGAGGCGTTGCGGAGGTGGCGCCGCGGCCCCGCCGGGGTAGGAACCGCGGCATGAAGGTCCACCTCGTCGACGGCACCTACGAGCTCTTCCGCGCCCACTTCGGGGCGCCGCCGCGCGTGGACGGCCGCGGCCGCCAGGTGGGGGCGACCGTGGGCCTGCTGCGGAGCCTCGTGCTGCTGCTGTCGGCGCCCGACGTGACGCACGTCGCGGTGGCCTTCGACCACGTGGTGGAGTCGTTCCGCAACGAGCTGTTCGCCGGCTACAAGACGAGCGCCGGCATGCCGGAGGAGCTGCTGGCGCAGTTCCCCCTGGCCGAGGAGGCGGCGCGGGCGCTCGGCCTCGTCGTCTGGCCGATGGTCGAGTTCGAGGCCGACGACGCCCTCGCGACGGGCGCGCGCCGCTTCGCCGGCGCGCCGGGCGTCGGCCAGGTCGTGCTCTGCTCGGCCGACAAGGACCTGGCGCAGGAGGTCCGCGGCGCGCGCGTCGTCCGCTGGGACCGCCGCCGCGACCTGGTGATGGACGAGGACGGCGTGCGCGAGAAGTTCGGCGTCGCGCCCGGTTCGATCCCCGACTACCTCGCGCTCGTCGGCGACGCCGCCGACGGCCTGCCCGGCGTGCCGGGCTGGGGGGCGAAGTCGGCGGCCGCCGTGCTCGCGCGGTACGGCACGCTGGAACGGGTCCCGGAGGACGCGCGCGAGCTCGGCCTGCCGGCCGCGCGTGCGGCGCGCCTGGTCGACAGTCTGGCCGCGCACCGCGAGGAGGCGCTGCTGTACCGGCGCCTGGCGACGCTGCGCGGCGACGTGCCGCTGCGCGAAGACCTCGCCGCGCTCGAGTGGCGCGGCCCCGGCCCGGGGCTTGAGGCGTTGTGTCGCGAGCTCGGCGACGAGGCCACGCCGCGCCGGGCCGCCGCGCTCCCCGTTCCGCCGCCCTGACGGCGCCCCGGCGGACCAGTCCCGGACGCGCTATCATTGACGCCCGCCGCCAGCGGCGGACTCATCCGGCCGAGAGTGGGCGCGCGGCGCCCGGGGAGCGTGCAGTGGACGTGCGTGAAGAGTGGACCCCCGCCTCGTGGCGGGCGTTCGAAGTGGCGCAGCAGCCGGCGTGGCCCGACGAAGACGAGCTCGGCACCGTCCTGGCCCAGCTCAAGGCCCTGCCGCCGCTGGTGTTCGCCGGCGAGGCGCGCCAGCTGAAGGCCGCCCTGGCCCGTGTGGCCGTGGGCAAGTCGTTCCTGCTGCACGTCGGCGACTGTGCCGAGTCCTTCCGCGACCTCACCGCGCCGCGCATCCGCGACAACCTCAAGATCATGCTGCAGATGGCGACGGTGCTCACCTACGGCGCGGCGCTCCCCGTGGTCAAGCTGGGGCGCGTGGCCGGGCAGTTCGCCAAGCCGCGCTCGAGCCCGTTCGAGAAGGTCGGCGACCTGGAGCTCCCGTCGTTCCGCGGCCACATGGTCAACGACGACGCCCCCACCCTCGAGGCGCGCATGCCCGACCCGCAGCGCCTGCTCATGGCCTACCACCAGTCCGCCTCGCGACTGAACCTTCTGCGCGCGTTCACCAAGGGCGGCTTCGCCGACCTCACGCAGGTGCACGTGTGGAACCAGGAGTTCGTCGCCCAATCGCCGGAGGGCCGGCGGTACGAGAAGATCGCCCTGGGCATCGAGGACGCGCTGCGGTTCATGTCGGCCTGCGGTATCGACCTGCAGCGCGAGCGCACCCTGCACGAGGTCGACCTGTGGACCAGCCACGAGGGTCTCGTGCTGCCCTACGAGGAGTGCCTCACGCGGCGCGACAGCCTCACCGGCCAGTGGTACGACTGCTCCGCGCACCTGCTGTGGATCGGCGAGCGCACGCGGGCGCTCGACGGCGCGCACGTGGAGTTCTTCGCCGGCGTGCAGAACCCGCTCGGCTGCAAGTTCGGGCCGGCCTGCACGGCCGGGGAGCTGGTGGCGCTCTGCGAGCGCCTCGACCCCGGCCGCGAGCCGGGCCGGCTCATGCTCATCGCCCGGCTCGGCGCCGGCCGCGTCGAGGACCTGCTGCCGCCCCTGGTGCGCGCCGTCAAAGACTCGGGCCACCCGGTGGTGTGGGCCTGCGACCCCATGCACGGCAACGGGCGGCTCACCGACGCCGGGGTGAAGACGCGCCTCGTCGACGACATCATGCGCGAACTGCTCGGCTTCTTCCGCGTCTGCCGGGCCGAGGGCGTGTGGCCCGGCGGCATGCACCTGGAGTTCACCGGCGACGACGTCACCGAGTGCGTCGGCGGGGCCGAGCCGGTCTCCGAGAGCGAGCTCGGCTGCCGCTACGACACGCTCTGCGACCCGCGCCTCAACGCCCGGCAGTCGCTCGACGTGGCGTTCCAGATCGCTGAGCTGCTGCGGCCCCCGGCCGTCCGTCCGTAGGGCGCGACTGGCCCGCCTGCGGCCCGCGGGAGCCAGTCTCGGGGTCGTGCGTAGATTCAACCTCCAGTTGAGGGTTACGACCGAAGCTCGCAATAGATTCCCGGTTGCGTTGCGCAGGTACGGATGAGCGCGTATGCTGCCCGGGACATTCGGGGGGTCGAAAGTGGACCTTCAGGGGTCCCGAAAGGAGACGGAATGGCGACCGAAGCTTACTGCGTCAAGTGCCGCACCAAGCGTACGATGAAGGACGAGCAGGCCGTCACCATGAAGAACGGCAAGCCGGCCACCCAGGGCGTCTGCCCCGAGTGCGGCACCAAGATGTTCAAGATCGGCAAGAGCAAGTAACTGGCGTGCGGCCCGCGCGGC
>CAIXSE010000713.1 GCA_903921965.1 uncultured Thermoleophilia bacterium
CAGCTGCAGGTCGTGAACAGCGCCGGCGCCGTGAAGAAGAGCTGGGCCTGGGACTACGGCGAGAACTACGACGGCTGGTGGTGGGTCAAGTACAAGGCTTCGCTGCCCAAGGGCAGGTACACGCTCATCGTGACCGGCACCGACCTGGTGGGGAACAGCGCGAAGGCGTTCGGGACGCTGGTCGTCAAGTGAGCTCGTTCGGCGCGGCCTGACGGCCGCGCCTGAAGATCGCGACGGCGGCGGGGTGGCTCTTCCGGCCACCCCGCCGCCGCGTACGCGACACATCGCTGCGAGCACTTCCCGAGCTCACTGGGCACCGCTGCCCAATCGCACGTTCCATGTCACCAGTCGGTTCCCGGGCCGATGAAGGTGCCAACGAGGCCGCACCACGGGGCCCCTGCTGATCCGTTCCGTGTCACAGGAGGTGCGAGATGTCAGTCCGTCGTCCGCGCAGGCCGCGAGTCCTCCGTCCGCTCGTTCTCGTCGCCCTGGCCACGCTGCTCCTGACGGCCGCCGGCGCGACGCCGGCGACGGCCGCCCCCAAGACCCTCCACGGCGCCGCCTACGACATCATGAAGAGCTTCATGGGCCAGTGGGACAAGGACGGCTTCGCCAGGGTCACGGACCTCGGCGGCAGCAAGCTGTACCGGGTGCGGCTCGCGCAGTGCAAGATCGTCGTCGACCCCGATCTGCGCGACGACGACGGCGGGACGCCCAACGCCCGGTACGGCCCCGAACCCAACGTCATCACCTTCTCGAAGGACCCGCGGAAGCTCAAGGGCGGGGACCGCACGGCCTGGGGCGAGACCGTGTGGCACGAGGTCACGCACGCCCTGGAGGCGACCAACGGCGACGACATGACCGCCGAGGACAAGCTCTTCCAGGAACGCCACACCGAGTACATGGCGAGCGTCTCCAAAGAAGCGCTGCCGTGGCTCGCCCAGCTCGAGTCGAAAGCCAGGGCCGGCGCCTCGGTGACGGAGCTCAGGGGGCTGTGGCAGAAGTACCTCGAGAAGATGGACTACGCCGCGAAGAAGCTCCCTGAGACCCAGAAGTTCCCGCCCGACGCCGACCTGATGAAGCAGTGGTTCGGGTTCACCGTGGACACCGTCGCCATCCAGAAGATGTACCTCACCGACAAGGCGTTCTCGGGGGACCAGTGGAAGAACCTGCGCGAGGCGCTGAAGCCGGCCGGCGACTGGGCGGGGACCTGGCACACATCCCAGACGTGGACCGACCACGTGGAGATCACGGTCTCCGGAGACAAGGCCACCCTGGCCCTCTACTTCGAAGCGACCATCAACGACGTCAAGGTCCTGAACCACTTCGACTACGACTGCGTCGTCGACGGGGGCATGCTGACCGGCAGGCGGACGTGGACCGACAGCAACGGCCACCAGTGGGAGAGCAGCTTCGAGATCGTCCTGAGCGCCGACGAACAGACGTTCACCGGCCGCATGCAGAACGACGACCTGGACGATCCCGGCGATCCCTCGGTCGGGCGCTGGCTGGGCTGGCGCCCCGGTCACGACCCGATCCAGTAGCGGGGAACGCGCGCCGGCCGGCGACGGAAGAGCCGCCGGCCGGAGCGCGGCGTCAGCCGGCCGGCTCTTCTCCGTCCACCGCGCGTGCGTGCTCGTGCGCGTGCGGCGCCTCGAGCCCGTGCGCGGCCAGCGGGTCGGCGCCCGGCCCGTGCGCGTGCGCGTGGCGGTGCGCCGTGGACGCATGGCGGTGCGTGTGCTCGTGGATCAGGTTCACCTCGAGCAGCAGCGCGTGCTGCGTGAGCACCTCCTCCGGCGTGCCGTCGGCGACCACGGTGTGTTCCTCCGACATCACGACGATGCGGTCGGCGGCCTCGGCCGCGGCCGAGAGGTCGTGTGTGGCCATGACCACGGTGCGGCCCTCCCGGCGCCACTCGTCCAGCAGGTCGAGCAGCCACACCTGGCTGCGCGGGTCGAGCGCGTTCGTGGGCTCGTCGAGCAGCAGCACCTGCGGCCGCATGGTGATCACCGAGGCGATGGCGACACGTTTCTTCTCGCCGCCGGAGAGGGTGTAGGGCGGCCGGTCGAGGAGCTTCTCGATGTGGAGCTCCTCCGCGGCCGCCGCGACGCGGCGGCGCACCTCTTCCTCCGGCAGACCGAGCTGCAACGGGCCGAAGGCCAGCTCGTCGAAGGCGTCCGAGCAGAAGAGCTGCACGTCGGCGTCCTGGAACACGAAGCCGACGCGCGAGCGGAAGGC